>CAYYOO010000006.1:0-41225 GCA_964473335.1 uncultured Thermoplasmatales archaeon | reverse complement strand
AGTTATTTAAATTATCTTTTACGCTCATTTTGTAAAAGTCATTATCTTTATCCATGTCTCTGCATCCAAAAACATGAAAGATTATAATATTAATCTAATTTTCGAAAAGATGTCAAAATAGTATATAAAAAAATAAAAAAAAAGATTTAACCTAAAAAAATCTGAATTTTATTAAATTAAAATCTTTTTGGTTTTTTCTTTCTATAACAATCCCTACAATAAACTGGACGTTTTCCATCTGGTTTAAAAGGGACTTCTGTTTCTTGTCCACATTCAGCGCATGTTACTTTGTGCATTTCTCTAGGTGGACCTCTATTGTCTCTATACATCTTATTTTTCCTTCTTTTGAAGCTTTTTTACATATTTAGCTTCAATTTTCTATAAACAATACAAGGTATTTAATAGCATCGTATTTTTTTCTAAGGTTTTAAAATCCTTATTTTAATATCCAGCTAAAATATTAGAAATTATAGGCTCTTGAGATTGTATTACCAACATCTTTTTTGCATATACTGATCTCTTGCTTTTGCATCAAACAAGGTCAGGCTTTTGCAATATTTAAGATATCGGGAACAATTTATTTATCTCTATTTTCATTTTTTATTGATAATAACTGTATTATATGAACAAAAATACTTTTTTGTATTTAAATCGAGAATGAACAAAAAATTTAAGTAAGGACAAAAAACTCACATGTTGTAAATGAATACTAATGAAGTAATAAATCTATCTGCACTATTGGTTTTTCTAATTTGCATTACAATTTACTCAATAAAACTTAGATTAGGCATGAAAAAACCAGAAACTGCTAAAAGAGGGCTATTAAATATTTTTTATGAGCTATGGGTTAATCGAATGATCAACTCAAAAGAAACATTAGTTGCAGTTCAGACCATGAGAAATCTTATTATGTCAACTACCTTTATTTCTTCATCACTTCTTGTCTTACTTGGTTTACTGATAAGTGTTCCAGGTAATGGCCTAGGCGAACTTATTAATCTATCTGTTACATCAACTGAATTTATTGCCCAATACAAGCTATTATTACTTATATTGACAGTTGTTTTTTCATTAATTTTGTTTCTTTTATCTCTAAGACAAATGGTTAGATTTACTGTTTTAGTTGGTATCCCAATTAAAGATATAGAAACACATGCCTCAAAACATGTTGAAAATCATGATGGATCAAAAAAATGTAAGGTTATTGATAGTAAATCAATAAGAACAGATGTTTTTTTAAAAGCAATGAATAGATATACTTACGGTATGCGTGGAGTATTTTATACAATAGCAATAATTCTATGGTTCATTAGTGTCTATGTTTTTATTGGGGCTACAATTATTCTTACTATCCTTTTGATTAGTTATCAAGATATTAAAAAACCGTGTGTAGAAGAAACACCTATCTAAACATTAATCTAAAATTGTTACCTTGCAACTACTACTTTTGCATACTTTATCTTCAACAGATCCTGAGATGGCCTTATCCACACTTGATTTATCTGATGGATGTATTACAACATGTGAGGGTTTATATTTTTTAATAGCCTTAAGAATAATTTTCGAGGCTTTACCTTTTTTAATTATCTTTTCGGCAGGAATGTCTAGTTCTCTACTTATATTAAGTATTTTATCAGAATATCCTGATGAACGAATTTCTTGGTCTTTTTCATATTGGCCTATTAATTTATTTATATCTTTTCTTCCAAGATAACTTTTTATTGTTCCACTTGATTTTTTTGTTTCAGATATACTTAATACTATTACTTTATCTGGTTGTTTATTTTTTAATAGTTTTTCAATTTTTTTTAGACTTTCTTTATCATATGGACTTCTGTAACATGCAATTAATATTTTTTTGTTATTTTTTTCATTCATATTTTCACCATAAACCAATGATTTTCCACCATCCTAATCCTATAGTCATAAATATTGCAATCCCGATCAAATTTAGAGTAAGACCCGGTTTTAAAAAATCCTTTGTCCTGATTAGATCAGTATCATAAACCATCGCAGATCCAGGTGTTCCGATTATAAACATAAATGCAAATGCAGAAGGAAGCGCTACTACAAACATAGCAAGTTTTGGACTTAGATTAAGAGCAGATGCAGTAAAAATAGTGAGAGTAATTGGTAGAATTGTACCAGTTGCCGCACTATTGCTCATTACCTCAGATAAAAAGATAGTAAGGGTTACAATAACAAAAATAACTAAATAAGGATGTGAAGAAAATAGATAAATAACATTACTTGCAATAAAATTTGCTGCGTTTGTTTCTTGTGCTAAAGCAAAAGCTAATGTTATAGCTCCAGCATATAGAAAAATTATTCCCCAAGGAAGTTTATTTTCTACATCTTCCCAAGTTAATGTTTTTGTAAGACCAAGTAGACCTGCGATAAATACAGCGACTGTTGCCATACCAATGATTGTTCCAAATGTAGCCCATAATACAAATGCAAGAACTAAAAAGAAAAGAACCTTGATTTCGTTAAAAGAGATACTTCTCATCTTTTTAACTTCATCTTGTAAATATGTTCTAAGGTATTTCATATCAATTTTTTCAGATGGATAAAAAATCCTCATTACAATATATACAAAAAAAATCATAACTAAAACTATTGGTATTGCAGCGATAAACCAATGAACAAAACTTATACTTTTGCCTGGAAATTGTTGATGGTAGATAGATATTGCAAGAGGATTTCTTGCACCACCAAGAAGTGTTCCCATGCTTCCTACTGATGATGCATAAGCAAGAGATAGTAAAACTGATTTTGAAAAATTAGTGCCTTCCATATCTCTTCTACTTGACCTAAGTATGCTGAGTATAATCGGTATTAATAATGCAACTACGCCATGGGCAGGCATCATCATAGACATAAATGCCGCTATCAAAATAATTCCAAGTAAAAATCTATGTGGTGATGAACCAAATCTCTTTAGAAAAGTTAAAGCTATTCTTTTATCAAGGTTATATTTGCTAAGAGAAAATGCAAGTATTATTGCGCCGACTAAAAAGAAAATTGTAGTTGAGCCGGCACCTTGAAAGGCACTATCGGGTGTAAAAACTCCGGTTGCAACTAGTGAAACTGTTATAAAAAAGAAAGTTATTGGAAAAGAAACTGGACGAGTTATCCATAATATAACTGTTGCAGCAAATACGGATATTGCACTTTGACCTTGGGGTGAAAGACCAGGCGGAGTTGGAATAAGGTTTATTATGATAAAGACTACGAATGCAAGTAGAATAAAGATGCATCTTTTTTTGTTCTCTGGAGTCAATTTTTCTTTTAAATCCAAATAACAATCCACCCTATTTATCTAAAAAGTTTCTTTCTTTAAAAAATTTTTTATGAAAATTTTAGTTCTAAGGTTTATTTTCTTCTTTTTCTAGAGAAGGGAGCTCACCTAAGTTATCTGAATCTTTCTTATTTCTATCTGTCCGAATATATTTATCGGCCTTTATTTCTATTGTATGAATCTTTGGTCCTTTTTGCCATATTCTTTTTCCTTTTTTTTTATTTTTTAGCACACAAGTATACCATTCATCATTTTCTTCTTCGATACTTTTGACAATTTCATCTCTGTTAAACAAAACTGGATTTTTTATTCCTTCAACTGTATTCAAAAATGCTTTTACTTGTTTGATATGTTTATCATTTTTTCTGATGTGGCTCACCCAATATTCTTTCAAATATATCATCTCCCCATATCTTTTTTAATCTGCTTTTCTATTGCTTCAATTGATTTATTTATTGCATCTAAATATCCCCATCCTTCTTCTGAAGCTACATACATATCACGTGGGCTTGAAAGTCTCATTTTGCAGTAGATTATGTGTTTTCCTTTGCTTTGTTCTGTGTGCTGTTTTAATCTGACATAGACATATGCATTGTCTAAAAAATCAAGATATTTTTTGAACTGATTATATATGATTTCCTTGGGTCTAATTTTATTGAAATCTTTAATTTGATCAAGTTTTCCTGAAAATTGGATTACAATTGGTTCAGTTATCATTGAAGTTGCAAGTGGCTCTAGTAAATCTCTTTTTGTTACTATTCCTTGAATGATATCTCCTTTTCCGATCATCATTCCACGGTAGTCTTTTTCAAACATTTGGTTTACTACATCTTTTACTTTTCTATCTGGCTCCATGAGTTGATATGTTGAAGACATCATACCTCTTATTGGTAAATCAATGGATTCTTTTTTATCTGCCATATATGCTCCATATTTTGAGGTGTCATCATATTGACCTGATCCACCCTGCCTATGTTCCGGATGAATAAATTTTGAAAGAGTGTCATCTAATGTTATAATTCCTGAAAGATTGTTATTTTCAAAAACAGGCAGTCTTGAAATATCTTCTTCTTTGAAAATCCTTATTGCTTTTGACACTGGGTCATCTGCATCTATTTTTATTACTGGTTTTGAGATATATTTTTCAATTTTTTCTTCACCGAATTCTTTTTCAACTGCTTTTTTAAGTACGTCTTTTGCGGTGACAATGCCAATTATTTTATCTTTTTCAAAAACAGGTAAAATATATGAATCGCTCTCAAGCATATATGCTGCGGTTTTTGCTAGGTCTTCTTTTCCTGAAATTTTTGCTACATTTTTAACAAATGTTTTTACTTTTGCTTTTGGTGATATTTTAGCACGTGAAATATCTCTTTTATTTAGAATTCCCGCATATTTTCCATCTTCTAAGACAATTATACCTTCGTAATCATTCATATGTGAAACTGCTTTTGATATTTGTTCTTCTCCTTCTACTTTCGGGTAATCTTTTTTTATTATATTTTTTACTTTATTCATTTTTTATTTACTCTCCAAATAAATCTATTTTTCTAAACTATAGTCTGCTTTTTTCCAGGCTAAGATTCCTCCTAATAAATTAGTGACTTTTGAAAATCCATTTTTTTTAAGAAAACTTGATGCAATACTTGTTTTAAATCCGCTATCGCAGTAAACAATAATTTCTTTATTATTTGGGATTTTTTCTAGACTATTTTCTAATTTTCCTACATATACTTGATTTGCATTTTTGATATGACCTGGTTTTTTCCAGTTGGAACTATTTCTTACATCAAGTAAAAAATGATCTTTTTCATCAAAGGTGTCTTTTAATTCCTTTGGAGTAATTGTATTAATTTTTTCTATTTCTTCATTTGAATTTGTCCAATTTGAAAATCCTTTTTGCAAGTATCCTTGTACATTATCAAACCCGAGTCTTATTAATGGTTTTATAATTTCATTAAGATCTTTATTAAAATCATCAATTAGTATAATTGGATTAGTGTAATTTAGAAAATAACCTGAAAACATTGGTATTCCATTTCTCCAGATGTTTAGACTCCCTGGTATATGTCCCCCAGTAAAACTAACTGGAGATCTTATATCTAGAATTTGAACTTTTTTTGATATTGAGTGTTTAATTTCTTCTGGATTCATTGCAGTTATATTTGGTAGACCTCCTAAGATAGGTGCACCATTTTTATTGTACTCCTCCATTTTTTTAAAATATGGTGGAATATAGTGATTCTCTTTTGTTTTAATATCAACAAAATCATTTTTTGATTTTTTTAGTAAACTATTTGTCTTTTTCTCATAGCCGATTGTTGTATATTCATGATCTCTTATCTCTCCTCCGCAAACTGATCCCTGTCCATGTGCAGGGCAGATAATTACTCCATCACCTAAACTTAGGATTTTATTATGTAGGGAATCATAGAGTTTTTCTGATTGTTTTTTTCTTTGTTTTTCTCCGTATAAATCAATTCTACCTGTATCTCCAGCAAAAAGAGTATCTCCTGTAAAAATCATGAATACATCGTCCGATATTTTTTTATCTTTTACTGTTATTGATATACTGTCATCAGTATGACCCGGTGTTTCAAGTATTTCTAGTTCAAAAAGACCTAAGTTAAATTTGTCGTTTTCTTTAATTTTTTTGCCATATTTAAAATCGAGTTTTGAACTATGATATATTTCTGCATCTGTTTTATTTTGTAGTTCTTTTGATCCTATTACATAATCTTCGTTTCTATGAGTTTCAAAAATATATTTGATTTTAATATCATTTTTTTGTGCAACATCTAGATATTCATTAATGTCTCTTTTTGGATCAATTACTGCAGCAGTTCCACCTGATGAGATTATATAGGAGTTATGTGCAAGTCCTTCTGAAACAATTTTTTCAAATAACATAATTATTTTCAACTCCGAATTTTGGATATATGAAAAATGTAGTAGATTGTTTTATTCTACTACTTCTTTTAACCTTGGTTTTTCACCGACTACAGTTGGATTTTCTGGATATGAAGTCCATTCAGTAAACGATCCTTCATATATCTTAACATTTGGATAACCTAGGTAAAATTTGAAAAGTAAAAACTCGTTTGTTGCTTCTCTTCCTGTTCCACATGAGCAGATTACTAGTTTATCTCTTGTGGCTCCTACCTCATTTAAAATTTCTTTAATTTCATCATCAGGCTTTAATAATTTTGGATTAGTTTCATCCATCAATTTTTTCCATGGAAGATTAACAGCACCTGGGATGTGCCCTGGTAAAATCCACGGACCTTGTCCTTCATAAACATTTTTTGGTCTTGCATCAAGAAGTATCGCGTCATCTCTATCTTTTAAATCTTTAACTTCTTCCATGTTTAAATAGTAATCATCTTGCACATTTAGATTAAAATTTGATTCTTTTACATTTGGAAACTCTTTAGTTAAATCCTTTTGTTCTTTTTTCCATTTGTCAAGTCCTCCATCAAGGACATATACATTATTATGTCCAAATCTAGCAAGAGTATATGCTAACATGGTTTGTTCTAGTCCATCCCCCCAACCTCTGAATTCACCTTTGCCTGTGTATACAACAACAGGACTATCTTCTTTTAGACCTATTCTATTAAAAAGACTTTGAATTACATTATCTGGAACATAAACCCCTGGTCTTCCTTCAAAAGGCACTCTCAAAAGTTTTTGGTTTAAATATACTGCACCTGGCAAATGCTCTGTAATATAGTCATGTATATCTGGCTGAGTATCTAAAACCGTTATATTTGGTTTATCAATATTTTTTTCAAGCCATTCTGTAGAAACTAATTTTACTTTACTTTCTTTATCTTTTGGGTATGGATAATTTCTCATTTCGTTTTTTCACCTTAGATTTTTAATATAAAATTTTGAAGAGAATATATAATATTGACTTAAATTCGGTTTAATATTACATTAAAAACAATTTTAAAAAAGTTAAAATTAAAACTGTAAATATCAATTTATTTTATTAATCTATTTTTTAGTTAAATTTAAACTGTTTTTAAGTTATTGTTAAATATTTACCGAGATTAAAAATATAGGATGAAAACATCGTTTAGAATTGCTAAGTTACTTGGAATCCCAATTAAAATACATTTTAGTTTTATTATCATTCTTGCATTGTTTGCATGGGTTTTTTCTGTACAAAGTATTCAGTTACTTGGTTTTACTATTGGATATGGAGAGTTACAAACATCAAATATTTTCAAATATTTCTTCGGCATAATATTAACTATCTTGTTTTTCGTATGTGTCTTATTACACGAACTGGGTCACTCATATGTAACTCAAAAAAAGGGATTTAAAATTAATAATATTACCCTTTTTGTTTTTGGTGGGGCTTCTCAGATGAAAGAAACCCCAAGAGATCCTAATACTGAGATAAAAATTGCTGCTGCAGGGCCAGCTGTGAGTTTTCTTCTATCAGTTTTTTTTATTTTGATATTTTTTTCAACTAACTATTTTGGAAACAATATGCTTTCTCAGATTATATTTATAAGTGCAGGAACCTTGGGTTTTTATAATTTTATTCTAGGGCTTTTCAATCTAATACCTGCATACCCCACAGATGGCGGCAGATTAGTTAGGGCCACTCTTGCTAAATATATGGACTATGGAAAAGCTACATCTCATGCATCAAATATAGGTAAAGGAATTGCAATTGCAATGGCAATTTTTGGTATTATAACCTTAAATATTTGGCTTGTTATGATTTCAGTTTTTTTATTTTTTGGAGCAACTCAAGAAGAAAAAATGGTAAAGATTTCTCTTGCTCTAGAAGATAAAAAAGTTGAAGATATAATGACAAAAAATATGAAAACTGTATCACCAGATGAAAAGATTAAAGATTTCCTTGATTTTGCCAAAGAAAATAGGAGTTTTATATATCCTGTTATAAAGAACGATAAATTGATTGGAGTAGTTACAATTGATGATGTTAAAGATGTGAGTGGGGAAAATATTAAAGAGGTCGAAATAAAAGACATTATGAAAAAGGATTTTTCAAAAATTTCTCAAGATAAAAAAGCAATATCAGCATTCAAAGAACTTTCTAGTAATAAATATAACCATTTGTTTGTTGAAAAAGAAGATAAATTTGTTGGAGTAATTAGTTCTAATGATATCATTCATGCTTTAAAAATGAGTAAAATATGATTTAATAATAAGATGTTATGAAAAGGTTTATAAGATATAAGGTATGTTAAAAATAGTGAAACGGGGGAAAAAGAGATAAATAAATCTAAAAGTATGCAAAAAACAAATTTTGTAGATCAAAACAAAAAAAATTTTTTATTTGAAAAAAACCAATTATTATCAATATTTAATAGTATAAATGAAATCATATATGTTACCGATATTGACAGCCACGAAGTTTTATTTGTAAATAAATATTTTGAAGATCTTTTAGGAAAAAATCCTGTTGGTAAAAAATGTTATGAGATTTTTCAAAATTTAAATCATCCTTGTGATTTTTGTACTAATGATAAAATATTAGAAAATCCTGAAAAACCATACAGATGGGAGTATCATAATCCTAAACTTGATAGAGATTTTATTATAACTGACAAATTAATTATGTGGCCTGATGGACGAAAAGTTAGGTTTGAACTTGCAATAGATGTAACAGAATATAAAAAAACACAGAAAAACTTGAAAGAAAATGAGGAAAGATACAGGTTAGCACAGAAGGCAGCTGAAATCGGTAGTTGGGAATATAATATAAATTCAGAGAAGATAAAATGGTCTGATCAGATTGAACCAATATTTGGACTTAAAAAAGGGCAATTCAAAGGAACTTTTGAAGATTTTATGAAATATGTCCATCCTGATGATAGAAAACTGATAGAAAAAGAAGTTGACAGATGTATAAAAAAAGGAAAAGATTACGATATCGAGCATAGGATAATCTGGCCTGATGGAACCGTCCGTTGGCTTAGAGAGATGGGCGATGTTTTTACTGATGAAGAAAATAAACCATATAGAATGCTTGGTGTTGTACAAGATATCACTGATAGAAAACAATCAGAAAAAGAAATAAAGGATCTTACTAGAAGATTTATGTTTCAAGCAAAGAAACTTGCTGAAACAAATAAAGAACTTGAGGCTTTTAGTTATTCAGTTTCTCATGATCTAAGAGCTCCTTTGAGAAGTATTAATGGTTTTAGCCAGGCTTTAATTGAAGATTATGAAGAAATCTTAGATGATGAAGGAAAAGATTTTCTTTTTAGAATAAAAAAATCTGCTGATAGAATGGCTGAACTGATTGAGGGCCTTCTTAAACTCTCCAGACTTATGAGAACAGAGATTAAGTATAATACAATTAATTTAGGTAAAATAGCTGAAGAAGTATTCAGAGATTTTAAAAAGAACTCGCCTAAAAATAAAATTAAATTTGAAGTTAAAAACAAAGAAGAAACTTATGTTAAAGGTGATCCAAACCTTTTAAGAGTTTTACTGGAAAATCTTATCGCGAATTCTTTGAAGTTTACTGAAAAAGAAAAAAATCCAAAAATTATTTTTGGATATAAAAAAAACGATAAAGGTAGGAATGTTTTTTATATTAAGGATAATGGAGTAGGTTTTAACATGGAATATTCAGATAAATTGTTCATTCCATTCCAAAGACTTCATAAACAAAAAGATTTTTCAGGCTCAGGAATTGGACTAAGTATAGTGAAGAGAATAATTAAAAGACATGATGGTAAAATTTGGGCTGAAAGTAAAAAAGGGAAAGGTGCGACTTTTTATTTTACAATTGGAGAATGAAAAAGTATGAGTAAAAAATTAAATGTGTTATTGGTAGAAGATTCTGAAGACGACGCTGTTTTAATCAAAAGAGAACTAAAAAAGGGAAATTTTAACCCTAATATAAATAGAGTTGAATCAAAAAATGAAATGCAAAAAAAACTGAAAAACAATAATTGGGATGTTGTAATCTCTGATTATGTTATGCCGGAGTTCAGCGGACTTGATGCTCTAAAAACAGTTAAAAAATCAGAAAAAAGCCTTCCTTTTATAATTGTTTCAGGAAAGATCGGAGAAGATACGGCTGTTGAAGCAATGAAAGCAGGAGCTCATGATTATATTATGAAAAATAATTTACAGCGTTTAGTTCCAGCAGTTAAGAGAGAACTTAACGATTTTAAGATTAGAAAAGAACGGAAAAAAGTAAAAAAGGATCTTAAAAAGTCGTATCAGGAACTTGAAAAAGCAAATAAAAAACTAAAAAATGAAATTGAAGAGAGAAAAAAACTAGAACGTGAAGCCATTGAAGCAAAAAAATATCTACAAAATGTTATCAACAGTACCTCTGAAATTATTATTTCACTTGATGCAAACAATAGAGTTGCTTTTTGGAATGAAACAGCTGAAGAAATTACAGGTTATTCTTTAGATGAAGTAAATAATAGAACAATTACTAAATTGCCTCTTTTTGATAATCCAACTGTTATTTCAGATCTAGTAAAAACCATACATAAAAGCAAATATTCTGGAACTGATGATGTTGTAATAATTACTAAGAATAAAGCCAAAAAAATACTTCGTCTTAGGCCGTCTGAAATTAAATCCAAAGATAAAAAAAATAGAGGGATTTTGTTTGTAGGTGAAGATATAACTAAAGATATAGCGGTACATGGAAAACTGATTGATGGAAATAGTTATTTAATTCCCAATAGTAAAACTGATTCTGCAGTTGATTTATTCAATGATTTATCAAATTCAAAGTATAATGGCCTTTTTGTAACTAGATCAAATCCTGAGATAATAAAAACAATGGTATCAGATAACGCAGAAGTTTTACTTCTCAGCAATAACAAATTAGGAGATTATAAAAATATTTCAAATCTTGATGATTTATTGAAAAAGATTACTAATTTTTCTAATGAAAATAAAGATGCAGTTGTGTTACTTGATGGCATTCATTATCTTATTACTCGTTTTTCATTTGATAAATTTTTAGATTCTCTATATCAAATAAATGAAATGATGATTAAAGATAGATCAATTCTTTTTCTTAGAATAGACCCGGATCTAGTTGATGAAAATCAGATGGCAATAATTGAAAATGAATTTCAGATGCTTCCAAGTCAAAAAGTTGAAGGAATAATAATTGAGGATAACCTTTATGATATGTTAAAATACATTTATCAGCAAAATGAAAAAAATGCACTTGTTCCGTATAAGAAAATAATGGGAAAATTCAGCATTGCCTATTCTACTGCAGCTAAAAGACTTGAAGAACTTGAAAGTAAGGGACTTATATTTACTAAAAGACAGGGTAAACTTAGAACGGTTTTTGTATCGGACAAGGGAAAAACCCTTCTTCACAAGAGGGAGATTGCTTAATAAATTTATTTATTTTTTAACTTCTTTTCATTTATTTTTTAGTTAAATATATATGGGGTTATTCAAATTTTGTATAACTAATTGATAGTATAGTAAATATGGAATTAAAAACATGTCAAAAAAAACTATTTTACTAGTTGAAGATAATCAAGATGATATAGATCTAACAAAAAGAGCTTTTAATAAAAGCAAATACTCTGGTGATATTAAACTAGAAGTTGCAACTGATGGCGTTGAAGCATTTGAATATTTCAATGACGGCAATGAAAAACCGTTTTTAGTACTTCTTGACTTAAATCTTCCAAGGATAAATGGTTTTCAAGTAATTAAAAAACTGAAAAATGATGAAATATTGAAATTCATTCCAATAATTATTTTAACATCATCTAGAGAAAAAAAAGATATGATAAAATCATATAAACTAGGTGCTAATGGCTATATACAAAAACCTATTGAATTTAAAGATTTTATTGAAATGATACAAAAAATTGGAGAATATTGGATGGATATAAATCAACATCCTCACAACATATAAAATCAAAATTTAGCCTTTTTCAAATCTATTTTGAGTAAGTATTTAATAACACCTCTTTCTTAAAACAGTTATGAGTGAAAATTATGGTCAACAATAATAAAGACAAAGATGAAAATAAAGATCCATTCGACTTTCATAAAAGAGATAAAGAATTCCAAAGGATGATTCACGATCTAGAAAGAATGATGAGAGAACAATTAAGAGATATCTCTAGAAATAAAATGGAACCAGGTAGTTCATATATTCATGGTTTTAACATAGATATTGGCGAGGAAGGAAAAGCAGAAGTACGAGAATTTGGCAACTATCCAAAAAGAAAATCAATTAAAAGAAGAATTTCTGAGGAAAAAGAACC
Source organism: uncultured Thermoplasmatales archaeon (assembly GCA_964473335.1). Taxonomy (GTDB): domain Archaea; phylum Thermoplasmatota; class E2; order DHVEG-1; family DHVEG-1; genus CAYZTD01. The sequence continues at coordinate 28,661 of CAYYOO010000006.1, read as the reverse complement.
AGATCCTGACGTTATAGCCGGAGATAAAGAAGTATCAGTGACAATTCAATTACCTGATCTAAAAAAAGAAGATATCGACTTAAGGGTAATTGATAAGAATCTTGAGTTAACGGTCAATACTCCAAAAAAGAGATATCACAAAAAAATTCCATTGTCCTCTGAAGTAAAACCAAATACAACTAAAGCGACCTATAAAAATGGAATTTTAGATGTAACAATTGAAAAGAAAAAGAAAAAAAGGGGATACAAAGCAAATATTGATTAAAAGTATTATTTTTTAATCAAATCATTTTTTAATTATATTTTAACTAATTTTAAGTTACTGTAATAAACATTTTTTTCCATCAATATGTGATGATATAATGAAAAAGATAGGAATCAATGGTCTTGGAAGAATTGGGAGGCTTGTTTTAAGACATTTCATTGAATATGAGACCGATAATGTTGATATTGTTGCAGCAAACGATCTGACATCAATTGATGATCTTGCTTATTTATTAAAATACGATTCGGTTTTTGGAAAAGCACCATTTGAAGTAAATTATGGTGAAGATTTTATAGAAATAGATTCAAAGAAAATAAAAATTTTTAACAAAAAAAACCCTGAAGACATACCTTGGAAAGATTTAGGTGTTGATATAGTACTTGAATGTACCGGCGTTTTTAGAAGAAGAGAGGATTCAGCAAAACATATCAAGGCTGGTGCTTCAAAAGTAATAATTAGTGCTCCATCTAAAAGTGCTGATCTAACAATTGTTCTAGGTGTAAATGAAAATAAATATGATTCAGAAAAACATGAGATTGTTTCAAATGCATCATGTACAACTAATTCCCTTGCACCTGCTGTAAAAGTACTAGATGATGAATTTGGCCTAGAACACTTACTTGTTACAACAGTTCATGCATATACTGCTAGTCAAGCTTTAATAGATAAAGCAATGAGAAAAAGAAGAAGAGGACGTGCTGCAGCAGTTTCTTTAATTCCAACAACAACAGGTGCTGCAAAAGCTACTGGTTTAGTACTTCCAAAACTAAAAGATAAAATGGATGCAATGGCGATTAGAGCACCTGTCCCAGATGGTGCAATCACTGACATTGTAGCTGAATTAAAAACAAATGTTACAGTTGAAAAGGTAAATAATGCTTTCAAAAAAGCATCTGAAGGGAAACTCAAAGGAATTCTTCGATACAGCGAAGAAGATCTAGTCTCTCAAGATATTATAGGGGATACTCACTCTGGAATAGTTGATGCGGGGTCAACTCGTGTAATTGATGATAAAATGGCTAAGGTCTTAGTATGGTATGATAATGAAGCAGGTTATGCAAAGAAATTACTTGAACTTGCTGAATATATTTCTAATAAATAAAGTGAGGTAAAAAAATGGTAGAATATGAATGTACAACATGTAAACATAATGCAACTGTAGAAAGACATGATAAAATTCCTTATTGTTGTGGTAAACCTATGACAAAGGTTCCAAAAGAAATATGCCTTCAACCAGCTCATCCTGAACATGCTCGACCAATGGAAGATGAAGAACCATGTGATGACGGAAGAGGTAATATAAAATAAAGTTTTTTTTAAATTTTTTGAGGAGTAGAAGTTATGGATAAACCTCTTTTGCCAGAAGCAATATTATTTGATATGGATGGCGTTTTAGTAGATAGTTTTGATTCTTGGTATGAAAGCTTGAATTCTACTTTAAAGCATTTTAAACAAAAAGAGATATCAAAAGAAGAATTCAAAGAAAAATACTGGGGAAATGAATTACAAGAAAATTTAAAAAGACTAGGTTTAGATAAAAAAATTGGTTCTTTTTGTATAAATATATATGAAGATTATACAGATAAAATTAAGATATTTTCTGGTACAAAAAAAACTTTAGAAAAACTAGATACATACAAAAAAGCAATAATTACAAACACGCCAAGAAACTGTACATTTCAAATACTTAAGAAATATGAAATAAAAAAATATTTTGATGTACTTATTACAAGTGATCAAATTGAAAATGGTAAACCAGCCCCAGATATGATAAATAAAGCCTGTGAAAAACTAGAAGTTAACCCAGGAAACTGTGTATTTATTGGCGATACAAAAAATGATGTTAAAGCCGGAAATAAGGCTGGTTGCACAGTTATAGGTATAAAAATTGATGCAGATTATAAAATTAATAAAATTGATAAATTATTAGATATAATTGAGAATTAAATCGGTTTTTTTAATTAAACTATAATACTTGTTTTAATCAAAGCATATTTAGAATATACAAAAATAAAAGATTTATCTAACTATCATAACAGTTGCATCAGAATGATGTAATACCTTTTCAGATACACTTCCAACAAAAATACGCTCAAGAGCAGAATGGCCTTTAGCACCCATTATGACTAAATCATTTTCCTTTCCTTCTTTTATTATTTCTTCACCCGGATCTCCTTTAACCATCATAGTTTCTATATCCATTTCCATCTCTTCAGCTAATTTTTTTGTGTCATCTATTACTTTTTTTGCTTCACCTTCAATTGCTTTCTCCCAAACCTCATATATCTTATCTGGGGGTAAAGCTCTACTTAGTGGTGTTACATCTACTACATGAATTGCCAAAACATCTGCATTCAAAAATTTTGATAATGATAATGCTTTTTTTATAGCTTTTTTTGAATATTTTGAACCATCTACTGGTACTATTATTCTATTGAATAACCCTGATTGATCTCCCATTTTTAACACAATTGTTATGATTATATTTTTATTTTATATCAATAACTTAAAAATAGTTAAAAATTAAGTTGATAATAGTTTTGCATTAACTGCAACTATTATTGTACTTGCTGACATTAAAGCGGCACCTACTGCTGGAGATATAATAATACCTTGATTATACAATACTCCTGCGGCTAGGGGTATTGCTATGACATTGTATCCAGTTGCCCAAAATAGATTTTGAATCATTTTTTTGTAGGTTTTTTTCCCAAATTCAATTAATTTTAATACATCTTTTGGGTTGCTATTTACTAGAACAATATCAGCAGTTTCCGCTGCAATATCTGTACCCGATCCTATTGCAATTCCTACATCTGCTTGAGCTAGAGCTGGTGCATCATTTACTCCATCTCCGGCCATTGCGACAAACTCTTTTTTTTCTTGTAGTTCTTTTATTTTATCTTGTTTTTCATCTGGTAACACCTCTGCAAAAAAACCATCCAGGCCTAGTTCATCTGATACCTTTTTCGCTTCACCTTCAGTATCACCAGTTAACATCCAGCATTTTATGTTATTCTTTTTTAGCTGTTTAACTGTTTCATAGGAATCTTTTCTTATTTCATCTGATAGAATAATCGATCCAATAATTTTTTCATCAATTAATACAAAAACTTCCGTTCCATCTTCCTCATTTGATTTTATTTTATCAGGTATCTCTATTTTTTTATCTTTGAGATAACCTGGGCTTACTATTTTAATATCTTTTCCTTCAACTCTTCCTTTTATTCCTTCTCCTTTTATATTTTCAAAGTCATTAACTTTAGAAAGTTTAATATCCAATTCATCAGCTTTTTCAAGTATTCCTTTTGCAATAGGGTGCTCAGAATCTTGCTCAAGTGAAGACGCAAATTTTATAATCTTTTTTTCATCAAAATCATTATTTGCTGGTTTTATCTTTGAAACACCAAATTTTCCTTTTGTAAGAGTTCCAGTTTTATCAAATACAACGGTTGTTATCTTTCTTGAGTTTTCAAAAGGAGTACGCTTTCTTATTAAAAGTCCGTTTTTTGCTGAAAGCGTTGTTGATATAGCAACTACTAGAGGTATAGCAAGGCCTAATGCATGTGGGCATGTTATGACCATAACAGTTGCCATTCTCTCAATTGAGAAAACAAAACTCTGCCCATAGATAAGCCAAGTAAGAAGAGTAATTGTTCCAACCGATAGAGCTGTTACAGTTAAATAAAAAGCAGCTTTGTCTGCTAAATTCTGTGTTTTTGATTTTGATTCTTGTGCTTTACTTACTAAATTTATAACCTTTGAGAGATAAGAATCTTCACCTATTTTTTCGACCTTGATTTCAAGTGATCCATCACCATTTATCGAACCACCAATTACTTCATCGTCTTTCTTTTTTTCAACAGGTTTTGATTCCCCTGTAAGCATTGATTCATCAACATAACTTTTTCCTTTAACAATTACTCCATCTGAAGGAATTTTTTCTCCTGGTTTTATTAGTAATAGATCTCCTTTTTCAATTTCATTTATTTTTACATCCTTTGTTTTTCCATCTTTTTTTCTATGTGCAGTATTTGGCATTAATTTAGCAAGTTTTTCAAGAGCATTTGATGCACCCATAATTGATTTCATTTCTATATAGTGACCAATAAGCATTACATCAATTAAAGTTGCAAGTTCCCAGAAAAAAAATTTACCCGGAAGACCAAATACAACAGCTGAGCTGTATAGATATGCAACACTTATAGCTACAGCGATAAGTGTCATCATTCCAGGTGATTTGTCTTTTAGTTCGTTATATATTCCTTTTAAAAAAGGCCAACCACCATAAAAAAATATTAGAGAGGATAAAATAAATAAAAGATAATTACTACCAGTAAAAACTAATTTAATTCCAATAAAACTTTGTATAAGTGGAGATAATATCAGTACTGGAATTGTAAGAATTATTGAAACGATAAACCTTTTTTTGAAATCATTCATCATTTTTTTATGATGATTTTGATGTTTACCATGTTTCTTTTCTGCTTTAGACATCTTAAGATCTCCCATTTTTATAAATTAAATATTAGAATCATTTAAATTCATCCAGGAATCTTCGATTCCGATATGGCAATGATATTTCATTAATCCTTAGCTCCTTTAGTTGGTTACCTTATTTATTCTTCATTTATCAATTACTTAAAATTGATTATGAAACAGATAAAATATGTGTTTGTTACATATTATATTTTAATCACGAATCATAATCAAAAGCATTTTAAATTGGTCTATTGCTTTTACAGCATGTGGAATTTCTGCAGGCATAATTATTATATCGCCTTTTTCAAGAATAAAAGATTTATCTGAAATAGTAACTTCCACCTTTCCATCTATTACATGGGCTAAGGCATCATAAGGAGATGTATGTTCACTTAAACTCTGGTCTTTATCAAAAGCAAATAATGTAACAGAACCTGATTTTTTATCAATAAGTATTCTGCTAATTATAGAATCATTTTGGTATTTTACTACTTTTGATAAAGAAAATATTTCTGATTTTTTCATTTTAACCGCAAACCAAAATATTTTTTAAACATATATAAATAAGCCAAGTATTCCATGAATAATTGCTAAAATAATGCCAAGGTAAGCAAGCCAAATATGTAATTTTAGTGGATATCTAATCTTTCCTTTTCTCTTCAATAATGCAAGAGCCGCTGTTAGAATAAATACAAAAAGTGTAATAATTCCAAGGTGTACAATAAACGGCAATCCTAGTATTGAATAATAAACAAGACCTTCCAATGAAAAGGGTTTATCAGAGCTTTTATTAGAATCTTTAGTTACAGTTAACTCTTCAGTTAAATCCCCTCCAAGGTTACAATGAGTGTATACTTCAACTTTATCACCCTCAGAGAGACTTAGATTATAATTATATGTAAAACTAGAGCTTGTTGGTTGACTGAAATATTCATAGGTTTCATATTTTTCGTCATTTATGCTAATTGTTACATTATCAATATAATGACTTTCAGCATCTGAAACTTGATGAGTAATTTTTACCTCAAGAATATTTGTATTTTTGTCATAACTTAGACTCATCTCAGATGCAGGATGAGCAACTCCAATCATACTATAATTTAAACCAATCAAAATAGCAAAAATAGTTGTCAATACCAGCATATTTATTACTTTCTTTTTATTATTTTTTTCATTCATATTTTCACATTCTTTATTATAGGCTAACTTCTTCTATTCGTTCTATCATAAACCTTTTTTCACCATCGCTGATTTCACGATCCAACTTTGGATACACATTATTTTCTTCAAACTGTCTGTGTTTATTTAGTAAACCTTTTATTTCAGTTAAATCAAAAGGCTCCCAATTTTCCAGTTTTTTATTCATTGTTTCAATTTTTTCTAAAATATTTGTATGCTGTTTGGAGATATCTGAAAAGACATCATATCCCTCATCAATCTTTTCAGGATTATAAAAAGTAAAAATAGCTCTTTCTTCTACAAAAAAATGTTTTTCTAAATTCCATCTAAAATCATTGAATTTTTTTGTTATATATGATATATCTCTATCTTTAATATCTTCAATATCATTTAATTTTTGAAATAAATGTTTATGATCTTTTATCATTAAATCCAATATCGATGTTGATTTCATTTATTAAAAAATCCACCTATCAAAATATTTAGTCGTAAGTTATGACTTACTTCACCTACACTAGGGCTATCAGTCTGATATTTATCTACGATACTTGCTTTTCCACCTATTAAAATAGTAAAAACATCTTTAGTCATAAGAACCTCGTAACTACTTTACAAGCTAGCAGTCCACCCTCCATCAATAATAAGTGCATGGCCTGTAACATAATTAGAAGCTTCTGAAGAAAGATATATTATGGTTCCAACTAGTTCCTCTGGTTCAGCATATCTTTTAAGGGGGACATTTGTTTTTATGTTGTTTAAGAATTCTTCACTTTCCAAATATTCCTCTGTCATGTCTGTAGCAAAAACTCCTGGGCATACTGCGTTTACTTTAATGTTGTATTCGCCCCATTCTGTAGCTAAGGTTTTTGTTAATAATACAACACCACCCTTTGATGAGCTATATGGCACGCTTCCTGCATAACCTTGTATACCTGCTATGCTACTGATATTTATGATATTGCCTTTTTTTTGTTTGATCATCTGTTTTCCGACTTCTTGAGCGCAAAAAAATTGACCTGTTAAATTAATGTTTATTACATCTTTCCAGTCTTTTTCTTTTATTTTTTCTGCTTTTTCTTCTTTAAGGATTCCTGCGTTGTTTACAAGAATATCAATTTTATCAAATTTATCAATTGTTTTTTCAACCATTTTTTTTACATCTGATCTTTTACTGACATCAACGCTCAAACCAAAAGAATCTGCTTTATAATTTCTTACCTCTTCTATAGTTTCTTTTGTATCTAAAATATCAGTTGCAACAATATTTGCTCCAGCTTTTGCAAGACCAATGGATATTGATTTACCTAGGCCTCTACTAGCTCCAGTAACAATTGCAACCTTATCATCTAAATTAAATAATTCATTCATAGTATTATTCGACCTTTATTTCTTTAGATGATTCCCATAGACCATGAATATTACACAAAGCTACAGCGTGAATAACCCCTGGTTTACTTGTTTTAAAAGACGTAGTGACAGAGTGATGTGTGTATATTGAACTTGTATCTGGACCATCTGTTGATGCGCCATGTGCGTTAAACTCGAAGTGGCCTATTTGATAAGGGAATTTTTCACCTTCTGGATGAAAATACAGATCAATAAAGCGGATGTGATGCTCTGTTTTATTTGGATGAGCAACTTCTTTACCAAGCCCAACTTTAACATCAAAAATTTTATCTTTACTTATCTTTTCTGGGCATTCAATTGCCGGTACATGTTTTTCTGTTTTCCAATCATCAGTTTGCACTAGCTTTCCAATTTTTTCTTTCATTTCGGTTTTCATATTTATTTCTTCCTTTCGTTTTTTAACCAGTTTCTTCTAATTTCTCTAAACTTTTTTCAATAAAAGAAGAAAGATCTCTTGGACTTCGACTTGAAATTAGATTTTTGTCTTCTACTACTTCTTCATCAATAAAATTAGCACCAGCATTTTTGATATCTTTAGAAATTGATTTCCAGCCGGTGATATTGCGATTTTTAAGTACATCTGCGGTTATTAGCAACTGTGCACCGTGACAAATGAAAAAAACAGGCTTATTACTTTCAACAAATTTTTTTACAAAATCTACTGGTTCTTTATGAGCTCTAAGTTTATCTGGTGAATAGCCACCAGGGATAAATAATGCATCAAAATCATCGACTTTTACATCGTCGACGGATCTATCAATGTCAACTTTCTTTTTTTCATTCTTACCTTCAACTATTTTCCCTTGTTTGAGGCCAATATTGACTATTTGATGTCCTGCTACTGAAAAAGCACCTACTGGTTTAAAATATTCAAGATCTTCAAACCAATCATCAACAATCACAGCAATTTTTGACATAAAAATTTTCCCCCTCCAATTTAAATTAATCCGTGAATTGTTCCAGCACATTCATCGCAAATTTTCTTTTTTTCTTCTTTTATTTCTATTTCTTTAAGTTTAGTTGAATCATGTTTTTCACCACAGACACAACAATATTCTTTTCCATTCATTATTACACCTAAAATTTATCTTACAATCATTACAGTAGAGTCAGAATGATGTAGCACTTTTTCTGAAGTACTGCCAATTAGTATTCTACCAACGGCAGAGTGTCCTTTACTTCCCATAATTATTAGGTCTTCTTCTTTTCCTTCTTTTATTATCTCGTCATCAGGAATACCTTCAATGAGTTTAGTTTCAACTTTTACATTCTTTTTTTCTCCTGCCTCTTTGAGTTCATCTAGTATCTTTTTTCCTTCTTTTTTTACAACTTCGGTCCACTCAGGTTTAGGCTGACTCCAAGTAGGAATTGCAGATGAAGGGATTTGGACTACATGCATTAACGTCACATTCAGTCCAGCTTTGTCTGCTAGAGAATAAGCCTTTTTTGCTGCTTTTTTTGAAGCCTCCGATCCATCAACTGGAACTATTATTCTATTGAATTCTTTATCTTTTATATCTAAATCATTCATGTTTTTACCTTCCGTGTATTGTATCAAAAGATTAAATATTAGATATAAAATCATGACTTAATAACGATTTAAGAATAGTTAAAAAATAGGTTATTATTTTTATTTTTTCCTCTGCCAGTATTCATTCCACCAGTCGCCTTTTCTTACTTCTGAAATGAAACAATCAAGGCAAAGTCCTTTTGTTTTTTCTTCTTTACTAATATTTTTTGATTTTAAAGTACATGATAAATTTTTATTACATAACGAACATTTTTTCTCAAGTGATTTTTCTAATTTTTTTGGGTTAGAGTTTAAGATTTTTTCAAGATCTTCAGTCTGTAGAAGAAATATATCTTTATATAACACGTGTAATAGGTTTAATATTATCTATCTATTGTTCATTATATCTGATTTTTTTATTATTCTATTTGCATAATCTTCCATCATACATAGTGCTTCATTAACAGCTTTTGATGATAATTCAGGTAGTTTCTCAGTTGGACTTTCATATATCTCTTCAATAATTCTTTTCTCATCAGCCATTTATCATCACTTTAATTTTATAGACATTGTAGAGCCATAAATATCCAGGTTTTTTGGGGATGGGGACGATGGGATATTTAAAAAAGAGCATAAATCTAATCTTAATCTATGGCTCTACAATCTCTCCGTTTACAAATTTAAGACGTATCTATATATATAAAAAAATAACTTAAAAATAGTTTAAAATTGGTTTAACAACAACTGAAAAAAATCATTTCTTTGTTTCAATTTTTTTCCCTGCTGCCTCTATTACTTTTCCTTTTTTCGGTATTTCTATTTTTAATTTGTTATTTTCATATTTTGCTTTTGCCTTTTCTGGTTTAATATTATTTTTAAATTTTATTGCTCTGCCACTTTTTGCAATATTTTTACTATCAGCAATCATTATAAGGTTTTTTTCTGCGGCTTCAACTGTAATATCTTTTTTTGTAACATTTGGAATATCTGCGGATATTAAGTAATTGTCATCTTTTTCTGTGATATCTACTGGAATTTTTTCTATGTTTCCTTTAAATCTTAGATCAAACCAGAAATCTTTTTTTCCCTTTTCTCTAAACCATGGTTGGACCCACGGATTTTTTATAATTTCTTGGTCAGTGCCAGTTGGCACTCTAAATGGTGCCCAAAATTTTTTTTTGAAATCTTCTTTTTTTACTACTTTCACATCAATATTTCCTTTTTTTATAATTTTATCATACTCCTTTCTTATTTTACTACCATTACAGTAGAATCAGAATGATGCATAATTTTCTCAGTTGTACTTCCTAAAAATATTCGATCTATAGCGTTTTTTCCTTTATTACCCATTATTACTAAATCATTTTCTTTAATATTTTTTAAAAGCTCTGTTTCTGGATTGCCAGTTAAAATCATTGTTTTGATTTTTAAATCATTTATTTCACCTCTTTTTTCGATTTTGTTTAATACTTCATGTCCTTCTTGGGCAAGAATAGATCTCCAGTGTTCAAATGATTTATTTGCAGGAATTACTGTTTCGTATATTGCTTTGTCAAGCACATATATTGCTAGGATATCTAGACTTAGATTTTTTGCAAGAAAAAATGCTTTATCTGTTGCTTTATTTGATTTTTCTGATCCATCAACAGCTAGAACAATTTTATTAAAATCTTTATTCATATTTTTTCACCTTAATTTTTTTTCATATATTCCAATTAGCTCAGTCTTTTCTATAATATGTCCATCCATTTCTTTTTCAATTTCCTTACGTGTTTCACCATCTTTTCTATTAATTTTTTTATCAAGAGCATATAATCTAAAAAAATATCTATGTTTTCCGGAAGGCGGGCAGGGTCCTCCATAGTTTTTTTTACCAAAATCGTTGATTCCTTGTATCCCTGACACTTCATTTTCTTTTATTTCTTTTTTTGGTTCAATATCATATACCACCCAGTGAGTCCAAGTGTTTGATGGAGCATCGGGGTCATCAATAATTAGTACAAGGCTTTTTGTATTATCAGGTATTTCCTCTATAGTTAAAGGAGGATTAATATCTTCCCCTTCACAAGAATATTTCTTTGGAATAATTTGTTTGTTTTTAAATTGAGGGCTTGTAAGTTTCATATATATTACTTAATTTAGTACTAGATTGATATAAATAACTTAGATTTAATTTAAAAATAGCTGAAATATATTTTAAAAAAAAAATGAGTTTATTATTCTCTTACAAGAATTGAATCTGTCTTATGACCGATTCTTCTGTTGTTTTCGTCATACAGATAAGCATGTACAGTATAAAGACCTCTTTCTTTTGGAGTTATTTCAGCTGAGTAACTTGTCTCTTCACCTGGCGTTAATTCTTTAGTTTTTATTTCGCCTATTTCCTCAAATTTTCCTGAGGGGGTATCTGCCCAGAATTCTAAATCAAGTTCACCACTTTGTTCAAGACCCATAATATTTGCTTCACATTTTAAGGTCTCTTCAAGAGGTGGATACGGCTCTGTCATAACAAACATTGATCTTAGATCAGCTGGTTGATCACTAACCCTAATCGGCATACTTGGTGATTCTAGATAGAATTTTGCTCCATCTTGATAACCATTTATTGTTACATACACATCAGTTGTTGATGTTGCCTGCACCTGAAATGGGATTAACTCTTCTTCCTTAGGTTGTAGTTCAAAGATGTATTTACCTGAGCTTAATGGTTCCAGTGAAAAAGAGTCTCTTGAATTTAATTTTATATCTAAATTTGTAATTGTTTCATTTCCAAGATTTTTAACTCTCAAAGTTACCCATTTTGTACCTCGGTCTATTTTTTCTGGTATCATCTCAAACTCGATTGGATGTCTTATTTTTATATTCTCCATATTTTTTTCACCAAGAAACAAAAGTTATCCAGAGTTATAAAAATATTATTAGAATTCAACTTAGAAATAATTGAAAAACATTTTTAATAAAAATATAGTTAAATATCTATTCATAATTGTATAAAATTAACATAACACGGTCAAAAGGATAATCTTGGTCATATATCTCAACTAGTTTTCCACTGAAATCATATTTAATATTTTCACTTATATTTTCGTTAATTTTAGAAGTATTTAACAAAAGAAAATTTTTTTCTTCGATTTCATCCTGTAGAATTGGTTCTTGTATTTTTATTGGCGATATATAAGCATCATTTTTGTCATCGAAAAAATCATAATAATATCCTTCCACTGTAATAGTCTTGTTAATATAATCCTCAGAATTTAGTAAAACTTTTTCAGTTGTAAGAGAGTCGTTTGTATCATATGGAACATCAGTTCCAATATACAAAAAAAGTATGATAATAACCAAAGTAATCAAAATAAAAATTGCTGATATCATCCATAATTTTCCTTTTAGCCCTTTCCTTTTCATTTTATCATACTAAAAAAAAGAAATTTACATATAGATATAACTTAAGTTTAATTAAATATTAGATTAAAAACAAATTAGATAAATTACTATTTGTATATCTTTAAAATGTATTTTTAAAATATTAAAAATTTTTTTATTTATTGATTAGTTTTGTTTTACATACAGGACATTTTATAGATGTACATAATTTATTCTTTTCATTATATGTTTCATAACCACATTGTGGACATAAACATTTAATTGGTTTTGTTATTTCATCTTTGTTAATTCTTTTAGGTTTCACCATGTCTTCTCCCCCTATTATTATGTTTCAACTTCAAATGATATTTTGACTTCAACTCTGTAAGAAACAACCTTGTTTTCATCTAGTTTAGCTGTAAATCTTTCAATTTCTGCATACTTTATTTTTTCAACAGTTTTTGAAGCTTTGTCTACAGCGTTTTGTACTGCATCAGAAAAACTATTATTTGATTCTGCTACTACATTAATTATTTTATATACCGTCATTATCATTCACCTCCTACAATTTTTAATATTATTCCCTTCTGTATTTTCCCATTGTATTACAAGAGTCAATTATATGGTCTTCAATTTCAGGAAATAATTTCTCCCGAGTTGTTTTTTCATCTAGGTCTAACACCTTTTTATTTAATGCATATAATTTAAAATAATATCTGTGTTCACCTGATGGAGGGCAAGGCCCTCTATAATTTGACTCTTTAAAATCATTTAAACCTTCTTTACCAGGACTAGCTTTTTCTTTGATTTTATTTTTTGGCGGAATATTCCAAACTATCCAATGAGTAAATGTGCCATTTGGTGCATCTGGATCATCTACAATTAATGCTAAAGACTCAGTATCTCCAGGGATGTCATTTATTTCTAAAGGTGGACTTATGTCTTTTCCATCACAAGTATATTTTTTTGGAATTTTTTTCCCGTTTTCAAATTTTGAGCAAGATATTCTAATCTTTTACACCATATTGATACAGATAAATAAAATATAATAGTATAACTAAAATATGGTTTTAAAATAAATTAAATATAAATGAAAAAAAAAGATTTTATCATATTAGTTTAATTTTTTTCACTAAAAATACTGGCTCGGTAACCTTAATATTTCAATTTGTACTAATAATACTACTACAACTGTATAGGCTATTGAAATTACTATATCCTGAATTAATTGTTTTTTTGAATATTTCTTTTTTTCTTTTTTAAACATTCCAAATAATCCTATATGTAACATTATAAATCCAATAATATTTGTAATCCAGTAACCAGCAACCATTGCTGGTAGAAAGTAATCATTTGAAATATACCCGAAGGGAATTGCAAATAAATATGCCAACGGAATGTTTACAAATAAATCATTCCACCAACTTAGAGGTGATAAAATAAATCCAATCACAGCTATGATAAATGATTTTATTTTTACTTTTGTAATTTTTATTTTTGATAGTTTAACGATTTTTTCTGAAGAAATTATATATCTAAAGAATTTTTTTATTTTTAACCAGTATGTATCAAATTTTTTGTCCATGTTATATCCTAAAAAATTATTTTGTGTTAAATTTATTTAAAATCTCAATTACTTCACTATCAGGTACATCATACCAATTTTCATAAACTTGAGCTACCGCCCTAAAAAAAGTTGGTTTTTTAAGAATTACTGTCTCATCAACCATATAATTTAATTTTTTTTCCACACTGGAACTTGATACCGGTGAAGCAACAATTAATTTTTCTGGATTTCTTTTCTTACACATCTTTATACTAGCTGTCATAGTTGATCCCATTGCAATACCATCATCTACAAGTATTACAGTCTTATTTTTGATATTAGGAATAGATCTACTTACTCTCAAATTTTTCTTCCGTCTATCTATTTCTCGTTTTTGTTGTTCGATAATTTCATTTATTCTATCTTCTTCTAGCCATCTACTTGCTTCTTTATTTAAATATGTACTACCATCTTCAGCTATTGCACCAAATCCTGATTCTGGATTATCTGGAAATGGGAGTTTTCTAGTAATTATCAAAGAAAAATCTGAATTGAGTTTTTTTGCAACATGAAAAGCAACTTCTACACCACCGCGTGGAATTGCAAGCACTATTACCTCCTTCTTTTCATATTTTTTTAATTTCTCAGCAAGTTTTTTTCCAGCATCTTTTCTATCTTTAAACATCTTAGCCGATCATTCCTATTAGAATCATAAAGATGAAAAGACGGGCTTTTTCAGAAGAACCAATTAAAGGATCCTTCCTTGGAAGTTTCTTCTCACCTCCACCCGTCTTTTCAAAATACAATAAAAGTTTTGTTTATTTTATTCTAACTTAATATTAACTAAAAATTAGTTATAATATAGTTTGAAAAAAAATTTTTATTAGAATAAACTTGATATAAATCCAAAAACAAAATCAAGACCTGCAAATATCAATACAGTAAGTATTATTACAATAAGTATCCAAATTGCAAACTTTAGTAGATACCATCCAATAATTGCAGCAATTATTATTACAATAAGAATAATGGGCCATGTTAAATCTATTAAACCTAATATCATATATTTTTAACTCCTATTATGTAATATTTAGTATTTTTTCATAAATGTTACAGAATCACCTTGATCATTACTTAATACAAGTTCATCTGATTCAGGAAAGTTATAGTTCAAAGTTATTCCAATAGATCCAGATGAAAAAGTTATCTCATTTTCACCTACTGAATATTCAAAATTACCTGTTAGTTCAACATTTCCTAAAGGGCCTTCACCAGTTATACTAACAGTATTATCTTCATCAAAATCAAGTGTAGTTCCTCCACCTTCTGATTCCCAAGTACCTATAAATTTGCTTTTTTCATCCATGCAGCCGGTAAAAGCAACTAATATCAATGTTAGAAAAGCTATAATTACCCAAATATTTCTTTTCATTTTTATACCTTCCATATGTTTATTTTTTAACCCATTCATCATTTTTCTTTTCATATTTTTTTTTAACAGCAGACCAAGCAACACGATTTGCTACTTCTTCTTGACTGGCATCTCCTCTTCTCTTTTCAGGATCGCTATATTGACTCCAAGCGTTATTAAATGCTTCTTTGAATATTTTTTGAGCTTTTTCAGGTAGTGAATTTCGAACCTGTTTAGGCAATTCATCTACTGTATCATATGGCATGTTTTTTTCTCCATTATAATTTTTTACCTAAAATCGTAAAAATACCAAATAATAATAAATATCCTCCGATCAGATAAGCAATAAGTTCAGGTATTGCAATTATCAATATCCCAAATATTATTGCTAATATTGCAATGAGTTCTCGATCTATGCGAATCATATTCATTAACTCTCAATTTTATAAATACTAAAAATATCTTATTTAACCATGACTAAAAAACACATTAATAATAATTTAAAAATGTGGAATTTTTAAATCTTTTTTATTTTTCATCTATCAATTTTTTAAACTTTTTTTCTTTAATTATATTTAAACCTAAATTTTTTGCTTCATCTAATTTACTACCTGGGTCATCTCCTACTACAACATAATCTACTTTTTCACTGACACTACCTGTTGCTTCTCCACCTTTATTTTCTACAATTTCTTTTGCTTCAGTTCTTGTATAATCATCAAGTGCGCCGGTAAAAACAAATCTTTTTCCTTCTAATTTACCACTGATTTTCTCTGGTTTGAAACTTACTCCAAGTTTCTTTAATTCCTTTATTTCTTTTCTGTTTTTTTCTTCTTTTGAAAAATTGATTATATTTTGTGCAATTTCAGGCCCTATTTCTTCAATTTCTAATAAATCTGATTTATCCGCTTTTAATATTTCGTCGATATTTTTAAATTTTTTAATTAGCAACCTAGCAACATGTTTTCCAACTTCTGCTATACCTAAACCATACACTAATCTAGTTAGATTTTTATCTTTACTATCTTCAATTGCATCTAATAGATTCTTAGCAGATTTATCTGCAAATCGATCAAGTTTTAAAAGATCATCTTTTTTTAATCTATAGATATCACTAATTCTTTCTACTAAATCATTATCAACTAATGAATCAATTGTTTTTCCACCAAGTCCATCTATATCCATAGCGCCCTTAGATGCAAAATGTTCGATTGTTCTTTTTAGTTGAGCAGGGCATGCAAGGCCATTTGTACATCTATAGTATGCTCCTTCTTTTACTACTTTACTTTTACATACTGGACATTTATTTGGCATTTCAATTTTTTTTTCTTTACCCTCTCGTTTCTTTTTAGTTACCTCTTTTACTTCAGGAATTACATCTCCCGCACGAACTATTTTTACCCAGTCTTTTATTTTGATATCTTTTTCTTTGATGTACTCTTCATTATGAAGTGTCGCTCTTGAAACTGTAACTCCTTGAACATCAACTGGTTTTAAAAGAGCAACTGGTGTAAGTGTTCCTCTTCTTCCAACCTGTACTACGATATCTAGAATTTGAGTTTCCTCTTTTCGTGGTGGAAATTTATAAGCAATAGCCCATCTCGGTGAGCTAGATTTAACCCCTATTTTTTCTTGGAATTCAAATTTGTTTACTTTAATTACTATTCCATCTATTTCATATTCTAGTTTTTCTCGTTTTTCTTCCATTTTTTCATGATATTTGATTGCATCATCGATATTTTTTACATGCTCTATCTTTGGGTTTGTTTTTAATCCCCATTTTTCTAAATTCTTTATTGCCTCTTTTTGATTATCAAAATCAATATCATTTGCATCATAGTTCATTACTTCATAAAAAAATATATTCAGAGGGCGTTTTGAAGTTTCCTTTGGATCCAATCGTCTAAGTGATCCTGCTGCAGCATTTCGTGGATTAGCCATTGATTCTTTTCCTTGTTCTACTCTTTCTTTATTATATTTTTCAAAGTCTTCAATGAACATAATAACTTCGCCTCTGACTGCTAGTTTCTCTGGTATGTCTATTTCTTTTGAACGAAGTTTTAATGGAACTGGTTTTATTGTTTTAATGTTTTCAGTAACATCTTCACCTATCTCTCCATTTCCTCTAGTTGAACCTCTCATATATTTACCATTTTCATAGATTAGTTCCACACTTAATCCATCTAATTTCGGTTCAACTGTATAATCAATTTTTTTTGTATTAAGTTCTCTTTTCATTCTTTTATCGAAATCTTTTACCTCGTCTTTTTCTCCAGTATCAAGTGATAACATAGGTTTAACATGTTCTACTTCTTCAAATTCTTCTGCAGGCTCTGCACCTACTCTCTGTGTCGGAGAATCAGGTGTAACTAGATCAGGATATTTTTCTTCTATTTTTTCCAGTTTTTCTACAAGTTTATCGTATTTTTTATCAGAAATTACAGGTTCGTTTTTTACATAGTAAAGATAATCGTGATGGCGGATTTTTTCCCTAAGTTTTTTTATTTTTTCTTTTGCTTTTTCTTTATTCATTTTTTAATAATTACTAGATTTTTTTATAATAAATTGATTCGAAAATAAGTAAATAATAAGTTAAAATCGATTTAAATAACTATTTTCAAAGTTTATTTTAATCATTTTTAACCTATTTTTATAAATAAGTAAAACATTTTTGATAGAAATGAATGATGAATTTAAAAATAAAAGAATTAATTTAGCGGAGAAGTTAGAACGATTAAATTATATCAAAATGGATATTGTAAAAAATGCTTTTTTAGAAGTACCTAGAGAGAATTTTGTCCCTGATAGAGTTAAGAACAGAGCCTATATTGATTCACCCATGGAAATTGGTAGCGGACAGACTATTTCAGCACCTCATATGATTGCTATTATGTGTGAAGAATTAGATTTAAAACCCGGTCAAAAAATACTTGAAATTGGTACCGGCTCAGGCTATCATGCAGCAATCATTAGTAATATAATTGGTGAAAAAGGCCATGTATATTCTATTGAAAGATATGAAAATCTTGCAGAAAGAGCTAGAAATAATTTGAAAAATGCTAATATTAAAAATGTTACAGTTGAAGTAGGTGATGGATCTGGGGGTTTAGCAGAATATCAACCATATGATCGTATATATGTTACCTGTGCTGCTCCAGATATTCCAAAACCTTTGATTGATCAATTAAAAGACCCTGGTAAATTATTAATTCCAGTTGGTAGAATGTTTTGTGAGCTTAAAAGATTTGAAAAAAAAGATGGAAAAACATCTACTAAGAGTCTTGGAGGATGTGCTTTTGTTCCTTTAGTTGGAAAATATGGTCATTGACTTTTTTAACAATTTTTTAACTATTTTTAAGTTTAATGCTAGTAATGCTTTTTAAATACGTCTGTCTTATTTTATTGATTATTAATATGGCAGTTACTAAAGTAAGAAAAAGAAATAAAGATATTGAAAAATTTCAAAAATCAAAGATTGCCGAAGCAATTAAAAAAGCACTAAGTGCTACTGATGACAATCCAAAAAAGGCAGATAGTATTGCAGATGAAGTAGTTGATGAAATAGAAAAAAAATATTCAAAAAACGAAATTCCTAATGTTGAAGATATTCAAGATATTGTTGAAAAAAAACTAATCAAAAATAATTTATCAAAATCTGCTAAGGCCTATATCCTTTATAGACAAAGACATGCTGAGAAAAGAGATTTAAAAGATATTCTTGGTGTAAAAGATGATCTTAAATTAAGTATTAATTCAATTAAGGTTTTAAAAGAAAGGTATCTAGCTAAAAACAAAAAAGGTGAAATTGTTGAAACACCTTCTGAGATGTTTAAAAGAGTAGCAAAAAAAGTAGCAGAGGTGGATGAAAAATACTCTGAGATAAATGTTAAAAAAACAGAAAAAAAGTTTTTTAATTTGATGAAAAACCTTGAATTTTTACCTAATTCACCGACTCTTATGAATGCTGGGCTTAATTTACCTCAGCAGCTTTCAGCATGTTTTGTTTTACCTGTTGAGGATTCACTTGATAGTATCTTTGATTCAGTTAAAAACATGGCTTTGATTCATAAATCAGGCGGTGGCACTGGTTTTTCTTTTTCAAATATAAGACCTAAAGGAGATATTGTGAAAACAACTAAGGGAATTGCCTCTGGCCCTGTTTCTTTTATGAAGGTGTTTGATAAAACAACAAATGTAATTAAACAAGGCGGAAGACGGCGCGGAGCTAATATGGGGATTTTAGATTTTAATCATCCTGATATTGAAGGATTTATAATTGCAAAAGAAAAAGAAGGAGATTTTGAAAATTTTAATCTCTCAGTTTCAGTTACAGATGATTTTATAAATGCAGTAAAAAACGATAAAAAAATAAATCTAATTAATCCGCGTAACAATGAAAAAACAAACAAGGTTTCAGCAAAAAAATTGTTTGATCTAATTACTTATCAAGCTTGGAAAACTGGTGATCCTGGCCTCTTATTTCTTGATGAAATAAACAGGTATAATCCAACACCTGAAATAGGGATTATTGAAGCTTGTAATCCTTGTGCTGAGCAACCTCTCCTGCCATTTGAAAGTTGTAATCTAGGTTCAATTAATCTTTCAAAAATGATAAAAAGAGACAGTTCTGATGTTGATTGGGATAAACTCAAAGAAACTGTTAGAATAGCTGTTCATTTTTTAGATAACGTTATTGATGTAAATGATTATCCTATGCCTGAAATTGAGAGAGTCACTAAGAATAATAGAAAAATTGGTCTTGGTGTGATGGGTTTTGCAGAACTTTTAATTCAACTTAATATACCATATAATTCTAAAAAAGCAATAGATACAGCTGAAAAAATTATGAAGTTTATTAACAAAGAAGCAAAAAAGAAATCTTCAGAGATTGCAAAAATTAAAGGTTCTTTTCCAAATTTTGAAAAAAGCATCTATAAAAAATCTCATTCATATATGAGAAATGCAACTGTCACAACAATTGCACCAACTGGTACAATCAGTGTTATTTCTAATTGCTCAAGTGGTATTGAACCTCTTTTTAGTGTAGCATTTATTAGAAATATTATGGGCGGAACAAGGTTTTTTGAAGTAAACTCTCTTTTTGAAAAAAAATTAAAAGATAAAGGAAGCTACTCAAAAGACCTTATAAAAAAAATCGCAAGAAAGGGTTCAGTTCAAGGCATTAAAGAAATTCCAGATGATCTTAAAAAAATATTTTTAACAGCCTTTGATTTAAAACCTATAACACACCTTAAAATACAGGCAGCTTTTCAAAAAAATACTGATAACGCTGTTTCCAAAACAGTAAATTTACCTCATGATTCATCTGTTGATGATGTAAAAGAAATATATTTGATGGCTCATGATCTAAATTGTAAAGGAATTACAATCTATAGGTATGGAAGCAAGAAAAATCAGGTCCTAAATATTGCTGATACCAAAGAGGGAAGAGAATATATAAATGTTGAATCAGAATATTCTGGTGGTTGTCCGAGTGATGGTAGTTGTGAAATGTAAAAAGTTTTTATTTTTCTAAAAATTTTTTTAATTTTTTAAGACTATAGGTGTTTATTATATCTTTTTTTTCTGCCCAGCCTCTCCTTGCAACAGCAATCCCTAGTTTATAATATCTTAGATGATCTTTTCTATGTGAATCAGTACCAATTGATAATTTGCAATTATTTTTAACTGCAATTCTTACATTTACATCGTTTAAATCAAGTCTTTCAGGATAAGCATTTATTTCAATTGCAACGTTGTTTTCTTTTGCCTTATCTATTACTTTTTCTAAATCAAGGTTAATGGGTTCTTTTTTCTGGATTTTTCTACCGGTTGGATGCGATAAAATATTTGTATGTTTATTTTCAATTGCTTTTATTACTCGTTTTGTCATATCTTTTTTGCTCATTCTAAAAGAAGAATGAATGCTGGCTAATACTACATCAGCTTCTTTTAAAAAACTATCTTTAACATCAAATTCTCCATTTTTTTTAATATTTGCTTCAAGGCCATGAAAAATATGGATATCATCATATTTTTTCCTAATTTTTTTGATTTTTTTACCTTGTTTTTCCCATTCTTTTTTGTTCATTCCTCCTGCTACTTTCAAAGAACCAACATGATCAGTAAATGCAATATATTTATGACCTAAGTTTTTGCCTTCCTCAACCATTTCTTCAATTGTGTTATTTCCATCACTCCATTTGGAATGCATCTGTAGATCACCTTTTACATCATCATATTTAACTAGATCTGGTAGTTTGTTATTTTTTGCAGCATCAACTTCACCTTTGTTTTCTCTAAGTTCAGGCGGAATCCACTTTAAACCTAATGCCTCATAAACTTTTTTTTCTGTTTTACCTGCTTTTCTATTATCGTTTTTAAATAGGCCGTATTCGTTTAATTTGTAACCTTTTTTTTGTGCAATTTTTCTGACAGCTACATTATGATCTTTACTACCTGTAAAATATTGAAGAGCTGAGCCAAAACTTTTCTTTTCAACAACTCTTAAATCAACCTGTATCCCACCATATAATCGTACTGTAGATTTTGTTTTTCCTTTTGAAATAACCTTATCTACTTTATCCATTTCTGTAAAAGCATTCATTATTTCTTTTGGATTTTTTGAAACAACTAAAATATCAACATCACCAATTGTTTCTTTTTTACGCCTCAAGGATCCAGCTAGTTCAATATCATCGATGTGTTCTTTTAGGATTTTTATGATTTCTTTTGCCTCTGGTTCTACATATCCAAGTAAAAAACGATTTCCTTTTTTTCTTGCAAAAGAGATATTTTCAAGGATATTTTCTTCAGTTTTTTTACCAAAACCTTCTAACTTTCTTATTTTTCCTTCTTTTGCTTTTTCTTCAAGATCATCAAGATTTTTAACCCCGAGTTCTTGATATAAAACTTTAATTTTTTTTGGACCAATTGTTTCAACACCTGATAAACTACGTAAGTCCACTGGAAAATCTTTTTTTAGTTTTTCAAGACGTTTTACCTTCCCAGTTTCAAGAAATTCTTTGATTTCTTCAGCGGTACTTTCTCCGACACCAGGAATATCTTGCAATTCTCCTTTTTCATGTAATTCTTCTATATCTTTACCATGGCTTTCAATGTTTTGAGCAGCTTTTCTATATGCTCTTGGTTTAAAATCAACATCCTTCATTTCATATAAATCTGCGATTTCATTAAATATTTGAGCAATTTCTTTATTTTTCAAAAATTATACCTCAAGTATTTCTTTTAATTTTTTACAATTTTTAGGTGCATAACCTTCAAAATCATTGTTAAAATACCCATAGACATTTTCAACATCTAAATTTTTAATTTTCTCTGCCCAGTCTTTTAATTCATCATCTGAATAATTATATCTATACCAATCATCTTCTCCATGCCATCTGAAATATGCAAAATCTGTAGTAACTTTTACATTTGTTTCAAAATCAGGTGAACTAATAATGCAAAAACCTACTTTGTATTTTTCAAGTAGATCATATACTTTTTTTGTAAACCATGATTTATGCCTGAATTCAACTACTTGATCAAAATCTGATTCAAGATTATTTAGAAAGTTTTCAAGCAAATCATCATCACGTGAAAGGCTTGGTGGTAGCTGCCAGAGGATTGTTCCTTTTTTATCATCTAGCATTTCAAAACGCGAATAGAATTTATCCAAATAATCCTCTACATCTTTTAGTTTCTTTTTATGTGTGATTAAATTACTTCCTTTGAAAGTCAGTTTAAAATCATCTGGTGTTTTATTTTTCCACCCATTTACCATGTTTTTGAATGGCAATCTATAGAAAGATGCATTGACCTCAACTGTGTTGAATTTTTTTGAATAAAATTTTAGAAAATTGCCTTTTTTTAAATCCTTTGGATAAAAATTTTCAATCCAGTGATCATAGGACCATCCAGAAGTTCCAAGATATATCATACCTTTAAACTATAATCTTCTTATATTTAACTTATATTTAACTTAAGTTTAAAAATAATTAAAAATTAACTTGAATATTGAGGAAGATGATCTATGCCAGAATTACCTGATGTAGAAGTATTCAAAAAATATTTTGATTCAACCTCTCTACATAAAAAAATAAAAGATGTGAAAGTTAAAAACAAAAAAATCCTTGATAAGACTTCATCAAAAAAATTAAAAAATGAAGTTGAAGGTAAAAGTTTTTCAAAGTCAAAAAGACACGGTAAATATCTTTTTATTTACATTGAAAATGGAAAGTGGTTGATGCTCCATTTTGGTATGACTGGTTTTTTGAAATATTTTAAAAATAAAGATGATGAACCAGATCATTCCAGAGTCTTATTTTCTTTTGATAACGGTTATCATTTATCTTATGACTGCCAGAGACTTCTTGGAAAAGTTCGACTAGTTGAAACTTTAGATGATTTTACTAAAGAAAAAAATTTGGGTCCTGATGCACTTAATATTGATTTAGATAATTTTATAAACATTTTTGAAAATAAAAGAGGTATGGTGAAATCTGCTTTTATGAATCAAAAAAATATCGCTGGTGTTGGAAACATATATTCTGATGAAATCCTTTTTCAAACAGGTATTCATCCTAAATCACAGGTAAACAAATTTAGTGAAGAATTAATTGAGGAACTATATTTTAATATGAAAGATGTTTTAAAAACTGCAATAAATAAAAATGCAAACCCTAATAATTTTCCTAAAAATTTTGTAATACCACATAGAAATAAAGGTGACAACTGCCCACTTGATGGTGAAAAACTAAAAAAAATCAAAGTCAATAATAGAGGAACCTATTTTTGTCCAAAACATCAAGAAAAAATATAGTTATTCATTTTATTCTTTTTTTACTATTCTAAAAAGCCTTTCTGTATCTTTTTTTGTGCATAGCTCAGTTCCAGGTGTCATAACAGCTGAGGCTCCTGCTGCTACACCATAATATATTGCTTCTTTGAGATCTTTTCCTTCAGCAAGTTTTAGTGTAAAACCCGCTACCATCGAGTCACCTGCACCAACTCTACTTTTAATAGGGGTTATAGGTGAACAAATATGCTCAAAATAATCTTTAGTGACAAGCAGTGATCCAGCTGCACCAAGGGAAATCACTATTATTTCAGCTTTTTTTTCTTTAATTAAATCTTGAGCTTTTTTAGCTATTTGCTGTTCACTTTCAAGAGTTAGATTTGTTAATTCTAAAAACTCTCTAAGATTTGGTTTTATTAAATAGACACCTTCATTTATTATTTGTTTTAAAGCATCTGGTGAAGTGTCAATTATTATTTTAGAGTTTATTTTTTTACAGTATTTTGCAATTTTATTATAATAATTATCTTTCAGCCCAGGTGCAAGGCTTCCGCTTATTACTAGATAATCGGGTTTGGGATCAATTTTTTTTATTTCTTCTAATATTTTTTTCCCTTCTTTTTCTGTTAATTTTGAACCAGGCATATTAAACCGATATTGTCTATTTGTTTTATCCTCAATTATACTGAAATTTATTCTTGTCGAGTCTTTTATTTCAACTGGAATTTGTTTGACTTTTTCTTCTTTTAATAGATCTTTTAGAATATTACCAGTGTGTTTTCCAGCTGGATACACTGCTGTTGATTCGCCACCTAAAATCTTAATTGCTCTTGATACATTTATTCCTCCCCCACCTGGGTTATATAGAGGTTTATTACAGCTTAATTTTTTTTCATCTGTTACAAAATTTGTGTTTGAATAGATATCTACTGCAGGGTTTGAGGTAAGTGTTACTATTTTTTTCATATTTATCAACAAAAATTAGTCAAATTTTTTTTTATAAAGGTTATAGGTTCTAATATATTCAGCATGCGACCAAGCGAGAGGAAGAGTTACATATGCTATACCTTTTTTGTACATAGGATGATTTTTAGCATTGTTTATCATCTTTTTTCTATCTTTTCTAAGTAATCCTGCTTCTTTGAAGTCTTTAACATATTCTTCAAATTCAGATACAGTTGATATATGCTCAGGGAGTTTGTTTTCATATGATATATCAAGTATCCATCTCATATATTGATCTGCTTTTTGCAGGTTTTCTACATTAATATGATGCCTAGCAATCATCATTGTATAGTTTGGCCAAGGCCCCCATCCACCGTTGTTTCTTCCTTCATATTTTGGATACCTACAGATTCCACCTAGATCCCAGTTCCATAGATTGTTTTCAATATCAGTAACTGTATTTATCACACGGTCATCGTTATCTTTTAATAGACCATAGTCTGCAACAGCATATTTTGCAACATCGGAATCGACTAGAACTGAACTTGATTCTCTAACTCTAATTGTTTTTACAAATGTTTTTTTTCTTGAGTTCCACATATATTTTAAAATGCCTTTTTTTACTTTTTCAGCATATTTTTTGCATTCTATTTTTTTATCATCTAGTTTTTCACTAAGTTTGAAAATATTTTCAAGTGCTGCACAACAAATTGAGTTAGCCCATATCTCAAATCCTTTTTCAGTAGGAGGATACTCATGAACTGAGTTTGGTGTAAAAATTAATGGCATTTTTAGATTATGTTTCTTTTTTTCATAGGTTCCTTCAATATTTTCATAACTATTTTTAATGATATAATCAACAGCACTTTTTACTCTATCAAAATATTTTGATGCAAAATCATAATCATTTGTTTTTTCAACATATTTTGCTAAGGAATAAAGCACTAGACCTGTTCCATCGATTTGAATTGGTTTATAGGATGCATCTTTTCCATTTTTATCAACTCTTTGTGGAAAAGCACCATCATCTGTTTTAGTATTAAGAATAAATTCTAGTCCTTTTTTTGCTTCAGAAAAATGTTCAGCTGATAAAAAACCTTGAACTATCATTGAGTGATCTCTTGGATAGACATATGGATATCGTTCATTTTTTGATGTCGCTAGGCATCCTCCGTTATCCATCTGAACTTTTTTTAAAACTTCTATACTTTTTTCATAGATTTCTTCAGCTTTATTTGAATGTATCATAACTCAAGCTCCTTTTCAACAACTCTTTTCCAGCCTTTAGGACCAATTTCTCCAGCAGGATTATAATCAGTTGAAGCATATTCTTCATTTTTTTTCATGACTAGATATCCTCTATCAACACTATCAAGCATAGAAAAATCGTTACTAGAGTCGCCAATTCCTATAGTGAAAACTTCGCCAAATTGTTTTTTATAAAGATCAGATAAAATGTTTACTGCTTTTCCTTTACTGTTATCTCCCATCAAGTGATAGTATCTTCCGCCTTTTGTATATTTTAGGCCGTTTTCTCTTATGATTCTATGAATTTTTTCTTCGGATTTAAAATTTCTAACTTTGAAAGGTATATCAAATTCTCTTATCTTAGAAAGTTTTGCTAATTTAGGGTCTAGATTTGCATCTTTAGAAATTTCCTCTGGACTCATATCAAGAAAACTTTTTATTTCAAAATCATTCTTTATTTTTTCAAGGGTTTTTATAAGTATATCATATTCTGGACCTAGAACAATTGTTTTGTAATTGTTTTCTTTTTTATCATAATCATAATCAAAATCAAAATAATCATTTGGAATAAATATTCCACCTCCGTTTTCAGAGATAAAAGGATGATTGTTATCAATTTTTTTTCTAAAAGATTCTATTTCAGCTCTTGTTTTACTCGTACATATTACAACTGGAATCTCTTGTTTTTTTAGTTTTGCAAGGGTTTTTTTAACGGGATCGAAACTATAGTTATTATGATCAAGAAGTGTTCCATCTAGATCAGTGTAGATTATTTTTTTCATGATATCATTTTGATAAAAAAGCAGTAGTTTATTACAAAATAATAACTAAAATATAGTTTAGAAATATATTGAAAATAATTTAAAAAGTTTTGATGGACTTAATTTCATTCTTTTTGGATATGTTTTGAAATTAGTTCTTGTAAGTCTTTACAATGCTGTTCTTTGTCTTGTTCTAATTTCTTCCAGAACTCAAAACATTCTTGACAATCTTTTGCATCGTCTTTATATTCGTTTTTAATTCTCCATAAGCTTTGGCTTTCTTCAACGGCTTGTGCCATCAAATTATAAATATTGTTGTCAAACATCATTTTTTCCAACTCGTGATTATAAAGATTACTTAATACTAAAATATAGTTCAAAAACAAATTAAAAATAAATTGAAATTATTTAAGAATCTAATTTATTATAGATTTAATATTTTTTGTAGATGTATCTTATGTTAACTTCTATTATTTGGATAGATATTTATTGTTTTATAATAATTGTAATCAATTTTTTCTGATTATATGACAAGTTTTAAAAAGAATTACTTGATTTTCTTATAAATAATTTGGGGAGATGAAAGATATGATAGAATGGTTAAATATTATAGCTGGTTTGATTCTATGTGTTGGTGTTTTGGAAGCAATACCTGCAATGGGTAAATATCTAAAAAAGCTTGCTAAGTGGCTTGGTGGATTCCAGATAATAATTGGTATAATTGTAATAGTTGCAGGAATTTATTGGTGGAGTTTTCCATGGGCACTGATAACAATTTTTGCAGGTTTGATTTTAGCTATTGGAATATTGCCTGCAATTCCAGCATTAGGAAAACATTTAGAAAAACTTGCTAAGTGGCTTGGTGGATTTCAGACAATTATTGGTTTAGTGGTACTAATTATTGGAATATTAGGTGTAATAGATTATATCTAAAATTCTTTTTATTTATTTTAAAACTATATTATGGCCACATCGCGATTCGGTCGTTGTTTGGGACCATTTTTTAAATTTCTTATCTGTTGATTATTTTTCTATGATATTTTCAATTATCTTGGTAACTTCTTTGTAATGCTTGTCTTTAATTCTGCATATCTTTTTTTGGATTTGTGATTTATAAGCTGTAAAAATCATGTTTGAACGAATATAACTATCTATCTGAAGAGTTCCCTCTATGGTTTCATCTTTTTTTATTTCAATAGTGTATTTATCTTTAGGAATTTTTTTGGAAGTTATTTGACATAAAAGAATATCTTCACCCATCTCATTTGATAAAACTAAACACGGCCTGAGTTTTCTGTTAGTTAAATCGGTGTATGGAAATGGAAATAAAACTATTTCTCCTTTTGTAAATGAGCCCAAGCTTTGTCCTCCTCAGTTGAAAGCCAACTTTTAGCAAGGGCTTCTTCACTTGCTTTATATGTTGAAACCCCCCCAAAAACTTCAGCTTCTCTTTCAAATAATCTTTCTCTAAGTAATTCTCTTATAAAGTCCTGTAGTGAATCAAAACCGTGTTTTTTTGAATAGATTTTTGCAAAAGAAAACATTCTTTCTGATAATTTAAGACTAATTTGCGTACCCATATGTACAAGTATGTACAAAATAATATTTAAACTTTTAGTTTGAAAACTTCAAAAAGATATTAATTATTTATTTTTCCCGCTATACAAATATGAATACATTTCAGTAGTATTTATCACCTTTTAGCAAGAAGACCACCTCAATTCATTAGGTGGATGAATTGCGA
>CAYYOO010000005.1:41781-44117 GCA_964473335.1 uncultured Thermoplasmatales archaeon | reverse complement strand
TATTTAAAGAAGAAATCTTACTATTTTGTAATGTATTTCTCTTTAAAATAAAAAAATACTTTTTTTGTTATTAGTTAGATTTATAAGTAATTCTTATTTTACAAGTTTTGCATAAATATAGTATTAAATCTGTCTTTTATAGGGAGTTGAAAATATGGAAATACTTGAAGATAAACCAGGGGAAAAAATACTTTTGCTTGGAAACGAAGCAATTACACGTGGTGCAATAGAAGCAGGAGTAGATGTTGCAACAACTTATCCGGGGACACCTTCTTCAGAGATTGCTGATACCTTTTCTCATATTGCTAAATATTTTACAAAACAAAAAAAGAAACCAGGCTATTATTTTGAATATTCAACTAATGAAAAAGTAGCTTTAGAAGTAGCTGGAGCTGCAGCAATATCAGGTCTTAGAGCTCTTACTTGTATGAAACATGTAGGGCTAAACGTTGCAGCTGACACCTTTATGACATATATGTACATAGGATGTAATGGCGGACAAATCATTGTTTCAGCTGATGATCCATCGTGTCACTCTTCTCAAAATGAACAGGACAATCGTTATTATGCACTTTTTTCTGGTGCGCCAATGCTTGAACCAACAACTCCAAACGAAGCAAAAGAGATGACTCGTATCGGTTTTGACATTTCTGAGGAACTCAAGTCTCCTATTCTTATTAGAACAACTACAAGACTTAATCATGTGAGAGGTCCAATTGAACTTAAAAAAATTAAAAAACCAAAAAATAAAGGTAAATTTGAAAAAAACCCTATGTGGGTTACAACTCCGGCTATTGCAAGAATCAGGCACCCAAAGCTTCTTGAGATGCAAAAAAAAGCTGAAAAGATATCTGAGAAATCTGAGTTCAATGAAATTATAAATGTTGGTAAACCAAAGGAATGGGGAATTGTCACTTCGGGTGTAGCATATAACTATGTTCGTGAAGTTGTTGAGGATCTTAATTTAGATATTAGAATCCTAAAATTAGGTATGACTCATCCCTTGCCACGTAAAATGTGTGAAAAATTCATAAAATCATGTAAAAAAATTCTAGTTGTCGAAGAACTTGAGCCAATTCTTGAAAACCAATTTAAAAACATGATATATGATCTAAAAGTAGACTGTGAGATCTTTGGAAAAACAACTGATCACTTTTCAAGACTTTTTGAATATAATCCAGATATTGTAACAGAAGGAATATGTAAAGCATTAAAAATTAAGAATCCAACTAAAAAACCAAAGAAAGCAGGTATCAAACTTCCAAGCAGACCTCCAGCGTTATGCCCGGGTTGTCCACATAGAGCAACTTATTATGCAGCAAAACTAGCCAAACCGCGCGGTGTAATTTACCCAACGGATATTGGTTGTTACACACTGGGGCGTGCTAAGCCCCTTGAGATGGCTGATCTACTTTTATGTATGGGTAGTAATGCAGGGACGGCATGTGGTCTAGCAGTTTCAGTTGAAGACAAAATAATTTCTTTTATGGGGGATTCTACTTTCTTTCACTCAGGAATACCACCTATTGTAAATGCTGCCCATCACAACCATGATGTAGTACTCACTGTTCTTGATAACAGAACTACAGCAATGACGGGTCATCAACCTCATCCTGGAACTGAAACCGATGGAATGGGAAATCCTGCAAAAAAAATCATTGTTGAAGATGTTGTAAAAGGCTGTGGGATTGAAGAAGTCCTTGTTGTTGATCCAAATGATATAAAAGAAACAACTAAAGCATTCAAAAAAGCACTTGATTATAAAGGACCTGCTGTAGTTGTCAGCAAATCACCATGTATTTTATTGGAAAATAGAGACAAAAGAAAACGGGGTGAAAAGGTACCTGTTTATCAGATTGATCAAGAGAAATGTAAACAGTGCAAACTATGCATCAGTAAATTTGGTTGTCCTGCACTTTATTATGGTAAAAAAGGAGAAGTTCTAATTGATGAACAGCAGTGTAACGGCTGTGGGAATTGTGCGACAATCTGTCCTTTTGATGCAATATACAAAAAGGAGGGTGAAAAATGAAAAAAACTAACATTGTTCTCACTGGTGTTGGTGGTCAAGGAGTAATAACTGCTGCAAATATCTTGGGTAAGGCCTGTGTGAAAGCTGGTGTTAATGTTTTTGTTTCTGAAGTACATGGTATGGCCCAACGTGGCGGAAGTGTAAATTGTACAGTTAGAATCGGTGATGTTTACGGGCCATTAGTGCAAACGGGTACAGCTGATGTGATTCTTAGTACTGAACCAATTGAAGCACTCAGATACATTGATTTTTCAAATAAAGATACAAAAATTATTACTGATATTAGTCCTGTTGTTCCATTTAC
>CAYYOO010000005.1:0-41681 GCA_964473335.1 uncultured Thermoplasmatales archaeon | reverse complement strand
TTTCAAATAAAGATACAAAAATTATTACTGATATTAGTCCTGTTGTTCCATTTACAGTTTCAACTGGTGATGAAGAATACCCTGATATAGATGGTGTTTACAAAAAACTATCAAGTTATGGCAAAGTCTATAAGGTCGATGCATTGAAAATAGCAAGAGAGTCTGGTGCCATTATTACAAAAAATGTTGTAATGCTTGGTGCTCTTGCTGGATCAGGAGTTTTGCCTTTTGATAAAAAGATATTACTTGATACAGTTCTAGAAAATGTTCCAAAAAAATATAAAAAGATAAATGAGAAAGCATTTGAGAGAGGATATAAATCAATAGATTAATTTTTCTCTCACTTATTTTTAAATTCAAGAAAACAGGTATATTGAGATGTTGTTTATCCATATAATTTTATTAGGAAAATTTTTATATTTAGATTATATTTAATTCCTTATATGAAACTAGCAATTAAAAATAAATTATTTTATGCTGTAGCAATTGTAATGATCCTTTTTTTCTCAACTGTTTCAATAAATGCTATTGATATAAGTGTTAAAAATAGCAATTTAGAAAACTTTCAAGAACCACAGTGGGCTATGAGAGGCAATAATCCACAAAGAACAGGGCTTAGTAAATATTTTTCACAAAATAACCCTGGTGAGTTGAAATGGAAATATTATGGGGGCTGGGACTCCTGGTCACAACCTTCCATAGCAGCTGATGGAACCATATATTTTGCTACAAACGGAGAAGAGTATTATTGGGATATTACGCCTTATTTACATGCTGTAAATAGCGATGGATCATTAAAATGGAAAGTAGAATTACCTGGTAGTACTTATTATTCCTCTCCAGCAATAGCTTCTGATGGAACAATATATATTGGTTGTGAGAATCTTAGTATATTAGCAATCAATCCTGATGGAACTATTAAATGGAAATTTGATACAGATGGAGAGGTTTTGTCCTCACCAGCGATTTCAGAGGATGGAACTATTTATGTTGGATCAGGTTCTTCTTATATGTATGCTATTAACCCTGATGGTACATTAAAATGGAAGGTAGAGACAAGTGAATCTGGAAATTTATATTCTTCACCAGCAATAGGTCCAGATGGCACTATCTATATAGGTGATAGGCATCATAGAAATCTATACGCTATAAATCCAAATGGAGAGTTAGAATGGGTGTTTCCTACAGGTGAATCAGTGTATGATGCTAGTGAAACTCCAGTAGTAGGAAGTGATGGGACAATATATTTTACTAACAGATCAGGCCATATATTTGCTATTAATCCAGATGGTAGTGTTAAATGGCAAAAAAAATATTATCCAGTAGCAGGGTCTATAGCTATTGGGTCAGATAATACGTTATATGTTGAAGTCGGGTTTAGAGATGGGGTATCTATTGATATTTTAGCATTAAATCCAGATGGAAGTAAAAAATGGAATTTTAGTGATGAAGGATATTATGAAATCGGTTCACCGGTAATAACTGCAGATGGAGTAATTTACGTATCTGCATCAGCTCCAGATCATAGTGGCCAATTTTATGCAATTAATCCTGATGGAACTTTAAGATGGAAATATAGAGAAGATGTTTTTTATGGCACGGGTATTGGGAGTTCTCCATCAATTGGAATAGATGGAACAGTGTATTATGCTTCATTGTCAGGATATCTTTATGCAATTAATGAAAGAACTAGTAACAATCCTCCAGGTAAACCAGATGTAAAGGTAGTAAAAGCAATAAACTACACTGCAAAAACAACTGATCCAGATGGAAACGACATTTGTTATTATTTTAATTTATTTGTATATGATCCTATAAATGATGAATATGTGCATAATCTTTTTAGAAGACCCGAAAAAGGATTTGTTTCTTCTGGAACAAGAGTAGGTGTAAATTTTATTCCTGGACTTAAAAAGGTTTATGTAATGGCAGTAGATGAACATGGTTATAATAGTGTTGAAGCAAAACTTAATACAAAAGTAAAATACAAAAATATATTTACACAAAGTTTTTTAAAATTGTTCAACCAAAATAAGATATTTCAAAACTTTTTTTCTTTAGATTTTTTAGAATATAATTGATATCAATTCACCTAAATAGTGAGTAATAATTATAACAACAATTGCAATTATCAGATGTTCGAAAACAATTTTTGTTGCAGATCTTTTCTGAGCCTTTGCCATATACCAACTAAAAAAGGATATTAAAAAAAGACCCCAGATAACACTAACTATGATTGCTAGTTCAAGTTTTAAAATTAAAATCGGAATTATAAAAGTCGATGCAAAAATGAATTTGGATATGAATGTAGCAACTGTTGATTCCCAAACCTCCTTGTTTGAATGTTTGTTCTCTGCCTCTTCAGAAATATGCACTCCGAAAGCATCAGATAAGGCATCAGCTATTGCTATAACTAAAACGCCTCCTATCACGGCAAGATCAGAACGAGTGCTGGAATGCAGACCCACAATTAATCCTAATGTTGTAATTATTCCTGAAGTTAAACCAAAGCTGAATCCTTTCCTCACTGAGTCTTTCATGTATAAACTACTAACAATTATTAATTAAATAATCTTACTCCTGATTTTAG
This sequence comes from uncultured Thermoplasmatales archaeon, assembly GCA_964473335.1. Classification (GTDB taxonomy): domain Archaea; phylum Thermoplasmatota; class E2; order DHVEG-1; family DHVEG-1; genus CAYZTD01. The sequence continues at coordinate 39,091 of CAYYOO010000005.1, read as the reverse complement.
AAATTTTTACCAAAGAAAATAAGGCTGTTGAATCTTGGATGGGTGCTAAAAGAAATAAATGTTAATAAAAATAAAGAAAACAAGCAATGACTGAAGGATTGTATGCGACAGATAAAGTTTATAATTTAATCTCAGAAGAATATTGATTCGTTATCAAAAAGAGTAACGTTTGTTACTCTAATCGCAATATATTAAAAAACTCTCTTTTTACATCTTTAACAATGGATAAAAAAACACTGAAGAATCTGCTCTTAATAATGATACCAGTTGCAATATTAATAGGTGCGAGCATAACATTAGTAAGTACCGGCATTATCACTTTTGAAAGACAAGAAAACACAGAAGAAATAACAGTTACATTGATTATTGAAAATGGAAATGATTTTTATTCTTATGAAATAAAAACTGATAACTCTACGGCTTATGAAGTGTTAGAGGCAGCAGAAAGTAAAACAGATCTAACATTTCAAGCCGATTATTCTGAAGAATACAAAAGCCATATAATAAACTCAATAAATGGGATAAGTAGCACGGAAAATAAATACTGGTTTTTTTACATAAATGGAGAAATGGCACCAGTTGGCGCAGATCAACAATATGTAGAAGATGGAGATATAATAACTTTCAAGCTTGAACAATCAGCTTGGTAAAAAGAATAATTTAATAAATAACATACTAAATTCAAAAAAAGAAGGGAGAATATGATGAAGGATATAATAAAAACCAATTTACCAAAAATATTTGTTGCTTTTTTACTTATTGCAATTGGGGTTATAGGTAGACTTACTCTTTCAGAATTGTTACCAGGATCACCATCAATATATTTGAATTTAAATGGAATGACTCAACAGTTATTTATGATGGATTTGTTTTTTATTGTAGCAATAGTTACAATTCTAAGTGCATTATTTCTGAAAAGCTATTATGTATTTATTGTCCCAGTGTCAGTTCTTTTAATAACTGATCTTATCATTGGAAACAACTTTATATTCTTGTTTACATGGTCAGGATTTATAATAATAGGTCTTGTATTTTATCTACTAAAAGCAAAGAATAAATTTACAATCAAAAAAACACCATTGTTATTTGGAACAAGTATCGGAAGTATTCTTTTATATGATATATGGACAAACTTTGGAACCTGGTTAGGCGGATCTGCTTGGGGGTATACTTATAGTTTGGAAGGATTAAGCCTTTGTTATACAGTTGCTATACCCTTTATGTTATGGCACTTACTTTCAACAACAGTAGCCTTTGCTTTGATTGTTCTTCCAATATTATACATAAAAGAAAATAAGCTAATTAGTATTGATTCCAAAATCCAGCCGATTGAAAAACCAGTTTCTCTTGGATTGCTATTAACTACAATGATTTTATCAATTGTCTTTGTTTTGGTATAAAAAAATTATTTTCCTTTATTTTTCTTTTTTAATATTAAGATTACAAGTATTATTGCAGATATCATTATTATTATTTCAAAACCAGGTGTTCCGTATGGTTCAACTAATGGATAATTGTCTTGAGTGCTTCCTCCTGGGATAATATACGGTGTATCACCTATACCATCGCCGTTTTCATCTAATCCTTCATAATCGTCCCAGTAGTTTCCTTTCTTTAGTAAACTCCATGTACTGTTTGAATCATCATATGCATTCAATTTATTTTCTGCAAAATTGTTATGATAAATCAAGTTGTTGTTTGGATATATCGAGTAGGATGAAATGCCCTTAATATTACGAGCAAAACTATTCTCTGAGATCACACAATTATGGGCCCAGTAATCAATAGATAATCCACAATTACAGTCTTTTATTATGTTGTCTGTTATCCTATTGAAATCTGAATCAATGTTTATACCTTCATCATATCTTTTCATTCCTGATTTTTGTATTGTAAAACCTGTAAAATTAATAAAATTTGAAGATAGATATACTACATCTCCTTTGTCGTTTCCATCAATTATAGTATTTGTCTTGTCTTGGCCTTGTATATTTATTGATTTGTTTATTACAATGTTTTCGTAATAATTTCCGCTATATACATATATTTTATCACCATCTTCAGCTGCATTGATTGCTTCTTGGATGAATATGTAATCTGCCCCGCCGTTGATGTCTACATATATTGTATTTTCATTATTTGTTTGAGCGATTTGCGGTTTTAAAGCTATAGCTAAGAGTAAAAAGATAATTAATGCTAATATGTTGAATCTCTTGATTCTTTCTTTTTTAATCATAATATGCACATATTTATTTTTATAAAAATATTTATTTTACGATTATAAAAACCTTCCCCTCAAAACAACACAAAAAAAAAAATACAATCTTTACTCTTCTTTTTTTATCTTTATTTTTATTTTTTTCTTTTCAATTGGAACTAATTTTTTTAAATTTATTGTCACATCTTTTTTTGTTTTATATTTATCAATTGGGATCTTTGGTGTTTTTCCGTTGACTTCATAGATATAGTATCCTTTCTCTCCATCGATTGATGTGATATACTTATTTTTTCCCTGGCTTTTTGTTTTAACACCAGGAATTTGTTTTAAAGCATCAAAAATGGTACTATCTTTTTTCAAATCTATATTTTGCTCTTCGGTAAAAGACTCAAATGTTTTTTCAATTATCTCTAGGTTTACTGACAAAATATGAACATTACCAACTATTTTTCTTTTAATCAAGCCTGCTTTTTCAAGAACTTTAATATGTCTAAAGACCACTGGCTTTGAAAGATTCATTTTTCTTGCAAGTTCTGATAGATGGATCTCTTTTTTTGAAAGAATTTTAATTATTTTAACTCTTGATTTAGAGCTTAAAGCCTTAAACAATTTATTGTTATCCATTTTGATAACGTTTGATAAACAAGGTTAATATTATATGTTTTTCCCTAGGAAAATATTTTTTCAAAAATATGCACATCAAGTGTTTTACCAAATTTTTGTCCTACTTCTTTTAAGGTTCCTATTTTTTCAAAACCAATTTGTTCATGTAAATGAATACTAACAGTATTTCCTTCAGTGATCCTTGCAATAACTGCATGAAGACCTACTTTTCTACCTTTTTTTAGAACCTCTTTCATTAGCTTCTTTCCAATACCTTCACCCTGATATTTTTCAAGAACATAAAGAGACAATTCTGCTGTATCTGAATAAGCTGCTTTTTCATCATATTTACTTAGAGATGCCCAAGCAATTGCCTTTTTTTCTTTTTCAAAAACAATGATAGGATTTTTTGAGCCGTGTTCTTTAAACCATTCTTTCATTTCACTAGTTGTTTTTTCTACTGTATCAAAAGTAGAATTTGTATTTTTAATAGCCTGATTGTAAATATTTTTTATATCAGGTATGTCACTGATATTTGCTTTTCTTATTTTTTGCACAAAAAACGTAAAAACAACCTATATACTTATAATATACGGATTATTAACCATGAAAGACATGTTCTGTGTAGAATGCGGAAAAGAAACTGAGATTTACAAAGATGGAGTGTGTATTGAGTGTTACCTAAAAACACATCAATTCACAGAAGGCCCTAAGATAATTGATATTACGGTTTGCCCTCACTGCGGAAGCTACAAATATAAAAACACATGGACAAATGTAATTTTGAATGATGTTCTTAGAAGAATTATAAAAAATAATTTTAAAATAAGTAAGGAACTAAAAAATATTGATATAAACCCAGTCTGCAAAGAATTAGACAAAGGATATGATTGTACTGTATATATCTCAGGAGAAATAGGAAATAAAGAAGTTACTGAAGAACACAAATTAATAATCAGGCTAAAAAAAACAGCGTGTGATGTATGCTCAAAGCAGTTTGGAGGGTACCATGAGGCAATAATACAAGTAAGAGCAGAAGAAAAAAGAACACTTTCAAAAAACGAACTTACTGAAATTCAAAATTTTGTTTTAAACCTTGTAGAAAGCATGCATGCAGGTGGTAAAAGATCACTTTTCATTGCAGATATGGGTATAACTCACGGCGGACTTGATTTTTTTATAAGCGACAAAAAAGATGCATATACTATCACCAAAAAAATAAAAGAAGAATATGGTGGGACAATAAAAAAATCCTCAAGTAATGTTGGAATGAAGGATAGTAAACAGGTTTATAGAAATACATATCTAATAAGACTTCCAAGTTACAAGATTGGAGATTACATAAAACTAGATGATACTTATTTTAAGATACTTTCAATAAAATCAAATAAAGCTAAACTTTTCAATCTAAAAACCTGGAAAATAGAAAATATTAGTGAAGATAAACTTGAAGATATTAAAATAATAAATGAAAAAATAACAAAAAAAGAAATGATAGTTGTAAGTCAAACCAAAAACGAAATACAATTAATGGATACAGAAAGCTATAAGACAATTCAAATAAAAAAACCAGAAGAGATCAAAATTGATGATGAAAAAATAAAAATTCTTTTGATTGATGGAAAAATCTTTTTAAAAAATTCAATAAATGAAAAGTAATAAATAGGATGAACTGTTGTACCAACTAAAATATGGAGGAGTAAATTATGGCAAAAACATCTATGAATTTAGAAGAAAATGTGGCTAGTGTAATGTGCTATGTTCTTACTTGGGTTACAGGCTTAATTTTTCTAGTAATTGAAAAAGAAAACAAAACAGTAAAATTCCATGCTTGGCAATCATTTTTGACATTTCTACCACTTACAATAATTGCACCAATAGTTGGATGGATTGGGGCCCCAAAATGGACTGGGGGATGGATTACTGGTCGTTATGATCCAGGGATTCCAGCGCTAATGTACCTATCTTGGATTATTTATGCTATTACGGCTATACTGTGGATAATCTTTGTTATAAAAGCATATCAAGGAGAAAAATTCAAACTACCAATCATCGGTGACATCGCTGAAAAACAAGTAAAATAATCAAACAAATCTTTTTTTTATATTTTATTATAAAAAAACATCACTGCGGGTTCTATCAGTAATTTCACCTGCAATATTTTTTTTCATTATTTTTTCAATTTCTTTTCTTTTATCATAGTTACCAAGAGCCCACATAAGTTTAACAAATGCCGTTTCAGGAAGCATATCCTCAAGTGGGATGATGCCTGCTTTTATTAGGTCTCTGCCGGTTGAATAAACACTCATATCAACCCTTCCAAAAAAACACTGGGAGGTCATAACAAAGATAGTTCCTTTATCACTAAGCTCTTTTATCCTTTTAATTAATTTTTCAGATATATGGCCAAGACCTGTACCAACTAATACGATTCCTTTTTTTTCAGGAATATCTTCTGGTTTTAAACCAGGATAATAATAGATTATGGAAACATCTTTTTCCATATCTGTTTTAAGATTTGTCTTTACCTTTGTTTTTTTCCTGTAATTTTTATTGAACTTTATTTTTCCTTCTTCAAAGAACCCAATAGGTATATCATTTACAGTTTTGAAAGCATCTCTGCGTGATGTATGAAACTTTCTCACTTTTGTGCCTCTATGAATATCCATTCTATTATCAGATGTCGTGCTATGCATTACTGCTACTACTTCACCAATATCTGTTTTTGATGCAACAGTAGCTGAAGCAATAAGATTCAATGGAGCATCAGAACTAGGTCTATCGCTACTTCTCTGCGATCCAACAAGTACTACAGGTCCTGATAGGTCTTTAAGCATGAAAGATAAGGCTGCAGAAGTATAACCAAGAGTATCTGTACCATGTGGAACAATTACTCCTTTTGCACCATTATTTAGTTGATTAGCAACTTTTTCTGCAAGTTTTTTCCAGTGATCCACTTCAATATTTTCACTAAGTATCTGAAAAGCAACCTGTGTTTTAAGATTACATATCTCAAATATTTCTGGTACTGAAAATGCTAGATCTCTAGCTGAACTAGCTGGATGCACAGCACCAGTCCTATAATCAACGTAACATGCAATTGTTCCACCTGTGCTAATTACTGATACAGTTGGTTTATTTTTATCAAAAGGGATTTTTTTAGGTTTTTTAGCTATCTTTTTATTTTTCTTTAAAAGAGAAATTTTTGTGTCTTTAGTGATTTCTAGACCAATGTTATATCCATTATCAAGCTTGATTGTAACAATTTTTTCATCGCTGAACTCATGATGAGGCATTAAAGTACCTTTTCTTACAACCTTTTTTGTCTCAATCTTTATTTTGTCTCCTGTTTCAATTTTTCCTTTGTCTAGTTTTTCTTTGATGTATTCTTTTCTTGCCATAGTTTTTCAGAATATAATCAAAGCACTTCTTATTAATATAGTGCCAAAAAGAAAATAAAAAAAGAGACTTTATTTTTTTAATAAAGCTTGTTTAAGATTTTTGTAAAAATAGGAAATCTATTTGTTATCGAATCAATAAAACCTTCTCTAGATTTTCCTTTCGCGCATTCTCCAACCATGTTTATTGTAATTGTTGGACAATTATCTGAAGTAATTACAATTTTGGCTGTTTTTTGACCATAACCAGTTGGTTCGAATCTAACTGAAAACTCTTTCTCTTCGTTTGGTCTTAATCTACCTGTAAATGAGGTCCCTGTAAAATAATAACCGGAGTCGTAATCTGTTTTTAGTTTGATTTTAACATTCATTGCTGATTCAGCACCTGTATTTTTTAGTACAAAATCACAAGATTTTTCTTCTCCAAGCGTTACTGCTCCAGGATTCCAGCTACTCGGGTCAACCTCAAGCATTGCTTTTCCACCAGGGATTTCAACTTTCTTTAAATATGCCTCATATATTTTTATTTTCGCGGCGGAATCTGCTGTAAATGTTTCAACCTTTGAAACTGATTTTATTTTTAATCTAGCTTTAAAATTGTATCTATTTCCCTCCTTCAAATAAACATTAGGAAGTACAAATTGAGATTCCTTGTCAAATCTGTCTGTATCAATTGTTTGAGGCCAATCATCACGATCATATAATGTAAAGGTTTTATCTACGCCTGCAAAAGTAACTGTTAATTGAATTTTTGCAGATGCTTGACCACCTAGACCAAATATAACTCCTTTCACCCATCCTCTATAATAAAACCAGAAGTTAATATCGTAATGTCCTGTTTCATATCCTTGTATTTTATAATTATTTTCTCCATGGTCAAACCAAGCCTCAGCACTATTTCTTCCTATCATGCATATTTCTGTAAAAGCACTCATTTCCCCTTCATATTCATCTACTTTTGCTTCTGCTTCTGCAAGTCCTGCTCCTGCCCAATTCCAGTCTATTCCTTTTTTATATTCGTTCCAAGGCCTTGTTAGTTTATCATCAGTATTTTTAGATCCAATACTCGTTTCTTCTTTTTGGTTTATTTCTAAACCCGTAGAGGTCGTAACTAAACCTGTTGTTGCTAGCATCAATACTATTAAGAAAATTGCCATTTTCTTACCTTTCTTTTTTTTCATTTTCTTCCTCCAAAAATCTTTAAGAAAAATAATTTTTTTTTACCTATTAAATCCTATGTTATAATACTAACAAAATTATTTTGAAAAGTAACAAATCAAACAAGAATTTATTTATTTATACAATTGTTTAATGTTGTTATCATGTTAACAATATTGTAATGTTAAAATAAATTATTGATGATTTTATAGAAAACTGATTCTCTAAAAAATCTAAACATAATATTATCATGATTTGATAGCATCTTATTTTTAGGAGTGGTTAGAACTGCTCCTAATTCATAGTAATCATTATGATCCCATTTATTTTCTACTCTAATAATTCCATCGAAATATCCATCCATCTCTCTAGGAGCAACTACTGTCACATCTACAGTTACTTTACCATCTTCATATTTGAGATTTTCTCCACTGGATGGATCAAAATTCCATTCTCCCCAAGATGGATAGTCTGATACTTCCCAATCAAGTAAAGTTCCAGTATTACCCATATTTTCTACAGTGAAAATACCTGTGACAGTTTCATCAGGGCCTACATCTAACCACGTAAATGATCCTTCACATCTTAGATTTGCACCATCTGGCACTTCTCCAATTTCAATAGTATGTGTTCCAACATCTATTGCATCCATATCATCAATATCTTTTGCATATACTGTTATTGTGTATGCTCCATCTTCAGCATATTTATGGTCTTTACATACTCTGCTGCCACTAGATCTATAATTAGACCATGATGAAACCTCTCCATCACCCCAGTCAAACTTATATTTTATTCTATCGCCATTTGGATCATTACTTTTTGCACAAAACTCATATAAAGTGTTTTCAACACCAGTATATGGTCCTGAAACAGAGGGTTTACTTGGTGCACCAATACCATCAAGTGTAATACTTACAACTTGTCCTGCTGCAACAGATACGCCCGTTCCAGTAACACAACCAGATGCTGTTGCTCGAAGACCTGCGCTTATAGTATGCCACCCGGGACTAGCTGAAAAGCTAAAACTTATATGTTTTTCTTCTGCATCACCTGAGTTTACAAGCCCATGTAATGAGTCAAAAAGTTCACCAAAATCTCCAATTAATCCAAGTAGTTCTATAGCTTCTTTTATATCATCAGGTGTACCGGGGGCAATTAAGGACACGAAATCTAATATTAAAAATAATACTCTATCCCAGGATAACCAAAAGTCAAGATCGGATCTGCCGTAATGAGTATCTCTGTACCATGTTTTTTCAGTTCCAGCAAAAGCACCTATCCCAACAGTATTTCCACCACCTACATATATTATCTCTGCATCTACATCGATTGTTTTTGTTTTACCAACATAAAAGGTTATTATCTGATGTGCTTCAGCAGTAGCGCCTCCTACAAAACCTGAGGCATAAGCACCTATTGCTCCTGAATATTTGTTACATGAATCTGAATAGTCATCAAGTAGATCTGTTCCATCTCCCCATGAGTTACAATTGTTGTAGGGTGGAGAGAACTTTACACTTCCCCCAATAGTTGTACCTAATACTTCTTTTGGTATGTCTGTTACATTATCACATACCTTACATACTATTTCTATCCCGGTTTTATCTAATAATGTATCATAAAAACCTCTTGAAACTGATATTAATTCCTTCATATCAAGGATGTTTTCTTCAGATATGATTTTATTTAAAATATTTTTAAGTCTTTTTTTTGTTAAAGGATTTTTTATGTTATTTACAGCGGTGTTGATTTCATTTATCTGTTCATCAGTTAATCTTATTTTTTCTAGATTTTTATTTTGTTCTTTATTAAGATTTATAATTGGCTTAAATTCATCTGTTTTAATATTTTCTTTTGACTTTTCTATATTATATGCATTTGTCACTCCAGCAAAACTACTTAAAATAAATATAAGACATATTACTAACCCAATAATTTTTTCTTTCATAACCTTCGATCCTCTCGAGTTTATTAGGAGAAAATATGCTTTTATAGGTTATGTAAAGATAGTAACAAAATAAAGAGTAATTGTTGTATTATTATAACATCTTGTTATAAGGATAACATTTATAACTAAATTTTTAAAAAAATAATAGTTTTAGTATGGTTGATTTGCTGGTGTTAAATCAATTGCAATAAATGGTATTATTGAAAATATTCTTCCTATTTTTCCATGTATTATCATTGGTAGTGTTCTTGGTTCACCCCAGTAATTATTTGACCATATGTTTCTTGGGAAAAATCTTTTTATTTTAAAACTTGCGTGTCTGTTATTTGCAATAAAATTGTTTTTTGATATAATATTTTTGTTTGATAGGTCCTCTAACTTTAATCCAAAATTGCTATTTGATATGTCATTTTTTTCAACAACATTTGAAGAAGATTCAAATATTGATATACCTGTTGAGCTATCATTGACTATATTTTCATAAATATTATTTTCATTTGAGTTAATTGATATCGTAATTCCAGATGAAGGATTGTTTGTAATTGTATTATTATATATCTTATTGTTTGAAGACCTTAATAATACAATTCCAGAACCCCATTTTTTGTTACCAAAATTACCAAAATTATCGATTATAATATTGTTATATATTTCATTATCTGAGGAATCTATTAGATTTATACCCCTATAGTTATTTGTAATAATATTGTTATATATTTTGTTTCCATTAGATCCAATATCCACTCCATTTTCAATATAGCCGGGAAATAACGAGTCACTAGCATTTGTTAATGTAAAATTTGAAACAGATACTTGATCAACAACTATTGCCAATTGACTTCCTGTTTTTCCTGAGTCGATTATTGTGTTTTCTTTGTTTTCCCCTGTTAATGTTATTTTTTTGTCGATTAAAATGTTTTCATAGTATGTTCCGTTGTGTACATATATCGTGTCACCTGATGATGCGTTTTTAACTGCTTCAGTTATTGTTTTTGTATGAAATCCATCATACCATCCTGGTGCTGCATCATCATCTACATAGTATGTAGAATTTATTTCGTTATTTTTTATTGTGTTTGCATTTATCGTTGCTATATTTGATAATAGGAAAAGTGATATTGTTAAAGCTGCAAATATTTTGATTGAAAATGCAGTATTGTTCTTATTCATTTTATACACCTCATTATTATTTATTTAATAATATAAATACTTTTTGAACCAATTTGTAAAGAAAATCAAAATTATTGAAAAATCTGCTATTATATTTTACTAGGTTTTTTTCTTTTGTAACCTCAACTGCAGTTGGTTCTGACCAGTCGCTTTCTAGACCATGAGCATCTTTTGTCTTTACTTTTACATTATAATCTCCTTTTTCAGTCCATTTATGTGATGCTGTTATAGTTTCACCTGAATCTTTAGGTCCTAGCCATCCACTATTTGTTCCATCTCCCCAGTCAAACTTATATTTTATATCATCGCCATTTGGGTCAGTTGTACTTGAAGTATAATCATAAGTCTCCTCTTTTCTTATACTACCTGGACCACTAGGCCTACTTGGTTTTTTGGGTTTAACATTTGGACAAAATTCAGCAGATTTATCATTATTATCTTCGTTTGTCTCCTCAATATCTCCGTTTCTATCTGCACGGAAATGAAAAGTATGGCAGTTTTCATCTGGCCAGCCATCTGTAAATTTAATATTTGCTTCGATGTAATATCCAGGTGCAACACCATCTATATGTAAATCTTGCCAATCTCCGCTGTCGATTTTTATACCTATGTCAAATTCTCCAACATATCCTCCACCACTATTTTTTATTTCAGCAGTTATTTCAACAATCTCGTCTCCAGGATTGAATTCTTCATTCTCTGGTTCGATCCAAATATTATCAATATATAGGTCAATATCGGATGTAGGTCCAATCATTTCAGATAACTCATTATTATCTTCATTTATTTCTACAAGATCATCTTCAGCATCAACTACCCATGTTATCTTATGTTCATATCCTTCCCATGACCATGCAGTTCCAGTATATGCAAAACCTTGGCTGTGGCTTCCAACACCGGGGATCAAACCTGTAGCAAATGGCGTATCTCCATCATCCATGTACATATAGATCCAGAACGGTCCAGCTGCATCTCCAAGATTAGAAATATTTGCCCAAAAAATAATTGGATCGCCTTGATTTATATTTTCATCAACAATCACACCATCGATATCTGTTGCAAAAACCTCTGTAACTGTCATATCAGGTGGTTCTCTTGCTCTTAACCAAATTGAGGCAGAATTATCTTCATATATTTCATCGACTTCATTATCATAATCTGCAATCCATTCCACTTTATGTAAATCCGTATCAGAAGGCCATGTAATATCTTGTGTTTCTAGATCAATATGGTCAAACATATCAAGATTACTAATTTCAAATGTTTCGATTATTTGATTGTCAAATTTCACCACAACAGTGAACGGCCCTGAGTTAGCATTTCCTAAATTTACTATAGTTCCAAGTAAACTAACTTCATCACCTGGCCAAAACATACCCGGTTCTGGATCGGACCATAGCATATACTCATTTACATATAGATCAGGTTTAGGTGTAAAATAAAATAAAGCTTCATCAAAAGAACCATAATCTATCCCGATACTTCCATCTATCTTTTCAAGTAAAGTAGTTGTTATATCAATACATACATGAAATTCTACACTAAATTCATAAACAGTACCTTCTGTTAAAGAAACATCATTGAATATCAAACCAATTGTGTCACCATATGTCCATGTACCACCATCATCCCATGTGTCTCTTTGCCAAAGAATTGTTTCTTTGGAATTTTCTCCAGTAAAAGCATACTCAACTTTTGAACCTATTTCCATTGAGCTGTCACCAACTCTAGGTGGAATGTTTCCCACAGATACTACTCCATTATATGTAATTTGTAAAATTACATCTAAAGTATCATCAACTGGTGAGGTCCAATGTCCCTTAAATCCAAACCAAGCTTCACAATGAGTACTGCCACCTACACCACGAGACGCCTGAACATATCCACTACCGTCATTAGGATTGGAAGTTGCTTGTGCTACTTTTTTACAAACAGGAGGATTTCCATCTCCCTGTGTTATTGTATCATCCCAGTTATCGTCCCATGGTGGCTCTGTTGTTTCAGAGTTTGTTTTAATATTAGTTGTCTGGATGTTAGTTTTTTCTTCAGTTTCATCTATATCTTTGAAAGGATCAAGCCATTGAGATTGCACACCTCCTGTACTTGAATATCCCTGTTTTTCTTTGTCAATTGTTCCTTTTTCAAATTTGATATCAATTATTTCGTTGTTTTTTGAGGTTTGGGTTTTTTGATGGTTATAAAGGATTGTTTTTTCTTTTTCCATGTGTTCATTGAAATCTAGAATAAATTTTTCATCATAATCGTTTTTTGTAACATCTGATTTGTTATTTAACGCTAAAGCATTTGTTGATAATAAAAGCATTATCACAGATAGAATTGATATTGTTATTTTGGTATTATTTTTTATTTTCATATTTTTCCTCCTTTATTTTTCATATTTTATTTAAACTGTAATCCTTACTTTTTTCACCTGGTACTATCTTATCTGCATCAGGAAGTCCATAGCCGTACATAGGATCTCTTCCAGGTTCTCCAAGATCTTTACAATTGACAGGGTTGAACAAATCTGCTTTGCACCTGGTAGGTTCATTATCAAAACTAGGATCAATTTTAGTTGCAGCACGGCCGCCGTACCAAAGCCCAATCAAACCTGCGATATATGCTGTTGCAGCTGAAGTTTTACCCCAATATTCGCATCCTCCATTAATATCGGTTGTAACTATATTAACACCTGGTCCAACAAGATCTACTTCTTTTTCCATTGCATTATAATTTGATCCCCAATCACCAAAATATCTGCATAACTCTTCGTTTTGATCAATTGCTCCAACTGCGATGACAGAATTATATTTTGCAGGATAACACACTCCAATATCTTTCTGACCTCCTTCGTTTATTCCATCAAACCCTTTGTTGCCTGTTGCGCCACAAATTAAAGTTCCATAAAGATAATTTGCAAGAAATGTTGCATTTCTTACAAGATCGCTAGAATACTTTGATTCAAGACTCATTGAAATAACTGAGGGCATAAAGTTAAAAATTGAAAATTTTATGCCATCAGCAACTTTCCATGCAGGTGTTAAATCAACATTTTTACCGAAAATCTTAAAATGTCCTATATTTGGAGTGACCCTGGGGTTATGTGAATAGCTCTCGTCATCTGGGAGTATTCCGGCAATTCCTTTATTGTTGTTTATCTGAGCCGCAATAATTCCTGTCATTGCAGTGCCATGGCCTGTACCTGATTCATCTTCAGCTATTGGATCATCATTAAACACATCATATTGATTAAGATAGTAGGGTGCTGCATCAGACCCCCACAAGTCCAAATGTTTATAATCAAGACCTGTGTCTAATATTGCAATAAAAGAATATTTCATCTTTAATTCATGTTCCCATGCTTTATCAATATTCAACTTTCTATGGCCCCATTGATCTCCCCAAAGTGGGTCATCTGTACAAAGTTCAAACATTATATTTAATTCAGCATAACAAACGTCGTCTCTTTTTTTGACATTTTTAATAAAAACCTTTGGATCAATGTCATTTACTTCCAATAAAACAGCGTGAAGTTCTTTGATAAAATCTTTTACTTTGTAACCTTCTACATAATTTAATTTTGATACATCAACTGAATCATCAAATCCAACAATTACCTCGTCGCCTTGGTAATATGTGGTAAAAGGATCATCAGTAGGAGCGTCAGGGTAATACTCTTTTAGGATAATGTAATTTTTTCCCTTAATTTTTTTACCGTGTTTTTTAACATAGGATTGAAAATCATTAAAGTCAAAAGTTTTTGCAATTTCTTGTGCTCTTTCTTTTCTTTGTTCAATAATACTTTTTTCTACATTATTTTCTTTTTGATGGTTTTTGTTTCTAAAATCCTTTATTCTTTTTATTAGATTTGAAAAAATTCCATTTTCAATCCATGAGAAAAATTTTGTAAATAATCTGTTTTTGATTACATCTAACAAAGACTTTGTTTTTGATTTATTCCAATCATTTTCTGTGATTTTTACTTTTATTGTGCCATTTGAAAAACAATATGATAGTGTTTTTACTGTCTGAATTGTCGTGTTATGTTTATCCCCTTCAATAAATAGCATGCAGTCATGCGGCGATACTAGTTTTTCATTGTATGCTGATTGGTTTATTGGTACATTAAAACTAAAATTTAGTATGTTATCAATTTTCCCATCATCTTCATCATAAAATATAAATTCTTCATCTCTACATGTTATTTTTATTCTTTCAGATTTTTTCACATTTTGGATTTGCCCTGCGACTTTTATTTCTTTACACCAGGGTTCTTTTGATTGCCATTTGTAGAATTCATTAAATTCATCTTTCAAATCAGTTATCGGTTTGATAGTCTCTCCATAATAGATTTCAGATGTATCAATCAATGACTCCATATGATTTTGCAAAATTATATGTGAATACTCTAAAAGAGTAAATAACTTATTTATTGTGTAATCAGAAATTGTTGAATGAACTAAAGAATCAAAAAAGTAACATAAATCTTTTATCCAAGTCATAATGGGTTTCACATATACCCATGCTTTATTTACGAATTGTACATTATCAGAATTTAATATTAATTTAAGATCTTCAGTTATTGAAACTAGATATTCTTCTAATTCAAATATCCAACCTAATCTTTGATTTTTTAAAACATCAGGAAACTCATAAAAATTATTAAGTTTAATATAAAAAATATCTTCATTTATGTAAGTTTCATTATAATTCCATGGGGTGCTTACAATTAAATGAGAAAATGTTGGTTTGTAATCCTCAGTTTTTTTGTAATAATTTCCAAACCCATAATCTATACTTCCTTCTTCAATAGAATTATAAACTTGTATTTTTAGATCATGGCCTGCAAAATATCTTTCTTCATCTAAGCTACTATCTTCGCTACTTGGGATCTTTGTTACATGTGTTAAAGAAATACTTTCACCTGGATTTAATGTTATTTTTTCTATCCAATAATCAAAGCCCCAATCAGTTCCTTTAAAATCAAGTGTCAGCACTGTTTCATCTGAATAAACTATGGTACCTATGTTTTTAATTGAATAATTCACTAAATATTTAGAGTATCCATTTGTAGCTGATTCTTCAAAGTCGATATATGTTATGTTATGTAGTTTTATAATGATACGATTTGTTTTATCAATAAAAATATTTTCTGGGTTTTTTACAAGATTATTATTAACCTTTGTTCCAATTATTGCAGGAGTAAAAGTAACAAGTATGAGTAGTAATGAGATTGCTAAACCAACAAATTTATTTTTAATACTGTTCACCCTCTTTTCTTTTTTTTAGTATTTAGATGTTAAACTGTGTATTGAAAGAAAAGAGAGTTTTGAGAATTGGAATTTTCTCAAAAATTTGTTGTAGAATGCTTGTTTGGGTTCTTTCTTTTCCTTTGTTGAACGATCCAATAAAATGCAAGCTTCCACCCGGTGCTGCATATGACAATATTGGTCGTGATGTTATTGATTGATCTCCTGTTCTTACAGTGGTTTGACAATTACGAAAGATTAATCCGTCTCCGCTTTTCCATGTTGTGTCTACATTTATATCTGGGAAATTACGGGTTCCAGATCCACCTGGAATATTTTTTCCTTGAACATTTCTACAATCTAGTTTTACAGTTCCCTCTTGACAGTTACTAACTTTTCCTGTTATTGAAATAGTATCTGTCCATGGTCGAGTTGATAAATAAGTCAATAATGCATCTCCTGCATTACCTAGATTAACCCTCAAAGGATCGCCTGGGTCAACAGGGAGTTCATCTAGATCTACCATTAGTTTACCAACTGTGGTAACTATCGCGCCTAATAGTACAGAAAATGTTTGTACTTGTGCACTAGTTATTATTACACCTGTACTTGCTGTTGTAAACATTGATACAATATCGGCGATTAAAGCTTCCAATTCAAGTACCAGAAGTACGATATCTGCAGCTACATCAATAAATTCTTTTAAAAATGCACAAAGGGCGATAACATAATCTATAAAGTAGTCAATAAAATCCCATATCCAACCTAATCTGTTACTGCTTGCAATTGTTGGTAATAAAGTTCCAAAATAATTTATTTTAAAAACAGGAAGTTCTATCTCGACTCCACCTATGTTTAATGTTTCATATTTTTTTATCCATTTTTCATGTGGTAGAGATTTTTGTAAGTGACATTTTGTATCTACAAAACCGTTAGTCCAAAAGTTTCCAAAACCATGGTCTACATTGTTTCCGTTTCCTGGGTCTTCTCCTCCTGAAACATCAAATAAACCACATTTCAAGCTTATGTCGTTTCCAGCTATCAAATATTCTTCTTTAGACGAGATTGTAAATTCTTTTGTTTTAGGTAAAACCTCACCCGGGGCTAGTACTAAAGGATCTTCATCTGTTGCATGATCCCATTCTGCAATAACCCAGTCTTTTCCTTTTTGTGTCAACTCTGTATTAAGTATACCTTCATAAACACCTTCTCCAACATTTTCAATTATGTAACTTACTGAGTATGTTACTCTATCATTTTTTTCATTGTAGCTGATAAATTCGGGATCACTTTCAATAGTAAATTTTATATCCCAACCTTCTGTATTGGTACAAAATATATTTTTTTCCGTATCTAGTTGTGCTGCATTAAATGCAGGTATCATTGCAACTAACAACATTAGAACAACTGCGCCTATTCCAAAAATTTTATTTTTTTTCATTTTCATCTTTTCCTCCTTCTCGAAAAGTTTGAATAAAAAATTTTGATTTTGCATATTAAAGGTTGTGTAATCATACTAACAATTTACATGTTAAAATCGACGGGAATGTCCTTTTTTTGTCAAAATAATTACAAAATTTTGTTTTTTGTTATTCCAATAACATTTTGTTATTTATATCTAGAAAATTTGTTGCAAATAATATATTATGTTAATATCTTTTATTAATATTTATAATCTTATTATTATAAAGAATACTCATAATATTCAAAAAAGAAAAATTATTTTGTTCATTTTTTCTTTATCGCTCTATAAATAAAATATGCAAGGCCACCGTAAATCACAATAATTCCAAATATCGACATTGCAATAGCTGAAATGGGAAGCATTATTTTTTCTCCTCCTTGTTTTTTATCTTACTTAGAGCTATTGATACCACAAAAATTGCAATTATTGGTATCAATCCAAAGAGAACAAGCACCCAAATTGGATAGTTCATATATGGTTTTGATATAACATCAATAATTGAGAGTACAAGTATTATACCAAGAACAATTGGTATTACATATTTTATTAGAACGTCCCACCATCTTCCGATCTTTATATCTGAAGTTTTATTTGCATGTTCTCTTAGTTTTGAAATCTTATATATCCATCCAAATAGTATACATTCAAAAAGGCCAACAAGAACTAGGCCAAAATTAGCAAGAAAATGATCAAATATATCAAGAAGTTCAAGGCCATTTCCCATGCTGAATAATAGGCTTAGGATAAATCCAAATATGCATATTATTGCAACTGCCTTTGCTTTTGTGATTTTAAATTTTTTATTGATACTTTCAGATATTGGTTCTATCATGCTAAAGGCTGAATCTATTCCAAATGTAAGCAGTGCTATGAAAAATATCGCACCAAAAAATGCTGCAGCAAAAGGAAGTAGCGATATTGCTGTAGGATATGTTACAAAAGTTAGATTTGGTCCTGCTATTTGAGCACCTAAAGCGTCTATTCCTATGCCTCTTTGTGCTGCAAGGTAACCTACGACACTAAAGACTGTGAAACCTGCTAAAAAACTAGTTCCTGCATCTGCTAAAGAGATTATGAAAGCATTATTATTTATGTCTGATTTTTTCTTTAGAAAACTAGCATATGTTATCATTATGCCTTGGGCAACACCAATTGAAAAAAATATCTGAGCGTAAGCTGCTAGCCATACATTTACATTAGTAAGGCTTGTAAAATTAGGTGTCAAGTAATATGAAAGCCCCTCCATTGCACCTGGAAGTGTTATTCCTCTTATTGTTAGGATTATTAACAGAATAGTTGGAATCGGGACTGTTAATGCTACAACCTTTCCAATTCTTTTTACTCCTTTGTAGAGGATTATAAAAACAGTGAGCCATAAGGCTATTAGACCAATAAAAACGGGTATGCTAATATTTCCAAATATCTCTGGTGTGCCTGTGCTGCCTAGGAAATTATGAAAAAATGTGTCTGCATTCAGACCCCATCTTAGATCAACTGCATATACCATGTATGAAAAGCACCATGACATGATTACTATATAGTAAAGAGCAACTGAAAATGGTAAAAGTGTACTTAACCATCCAGCCCATTCCCATTTTTTTGATATTTTTTTAAAGGCTCCTGGTGGTGCCTTTCTTGCCCAGTGCCCCACACTAAATTCAAGGATCATCAAAGGGATTCCTGCTGTGAATAGTGCTACTAGATAAGGAATTAAGAAAGCTCCTCCGCCGTTTTCATAACATACATAGGGAAATCTCCATACGTTCCCAAGACCTACTGCTGATCCTACTGCGGCCATTATAAAAATAAATCTTGAGTTCCATAAATTCTTAGCTATGTTATTCCTCCTTTGATATGAAAATATCAACTCTATTTATAAATATAACTTTATATATTTGTCTTTTATGTTATATTTAGAACATTTCGTTATAATAATAACAAAATCTTTAAAAATATGATTATAATAACAGAATTGAGTGATTGTCAAAGTCAGGGTTGATTTGTAAAATGGTAACTGTAAGTCATGTAGTAAAAAGCGTTTTAAGAAGGCAGGTCCTAATTCAAGAAGCAATAAATCATGGAATTGTTTCATATAATAAACTAGCAAAAAGCTTAAAACCTCAAATAGAACAAGAACTCGGTAAATCAGTAAAACACTCAGCAATTGTTATGGCCTTGAGAAGGAACGCGGGTAAACTAAAAAAAGGTACAGATGAACCATCCTTTTCTTATTCTATTGAGACAATAAAGACAGATATATCATATATTGTTTTCGAAGAATCACCAACACTTCTTTCAAAACTAGAAAAACTATATGCAATAATTGATTTTAAGAAAGGTGGAATACTAAACATTATCCAGGGTAATTACGAAGTAGCAATAATTACAAACAGTAAATACAAAGAAAAAGTACTTGACATATTATATAAAGAAAAAGCACTTGAGACAGTAGATGACCTTGTTTCTATTTCACTAACTTACTCAAAGAACTTTTTGTTCCAACCAGGTATACTTTATGATATCTCAAGATTTCTAGCATGGGAAAATATAAATGCCATTGATATTGTTTTAACAAAAACTGAATTAAGCTTAATAATTGGTAAAAAAGATCTTATGAGATGTTATAGGTCTCTAGGAAAATTTGCTGAGAACAGAGAAAACAGTAACAAAAAAGTAGAAAAAGCTATGGAATAGTTTTTACTATTAGAAATATTAATGTAACCTACTTTTTATTCTAATCTTTGTGGAAGATAAACTAATTATTGTTAGATACGGCGAGATATCTCTTAAGAGCAGTTATGTTAGAAAAAATTTTGTAAATATTTTAATAAAAAACATAAAAAAAGGACTAAGTACAGAGAATATTTCAAATGAAATAAAAAAAGAAAGAGGAAGAATATATATATTTACAGAAAAAATTGACCTTTCATTAAATGTTTTAAAAAAGATTTTTGGAATAGTGAGTTTCAGCCCTTCTATTAAAACCAACAGTGATCTAAATAATATTTCTAAAAAAGCAGTTGAATATTCAAAAGGTAATTTGAAAAGTAATACTACTTTTGCAATACGATCAAAAAGAACAGGCAATCATGAATTTACAAGCCAGGATGTATCAATTAAAGTTGGAGATGAAATTGTTAAAAATTATAAATCAAAGGTTGATCTATCAAATCCAGATTACGAAGTATTTATTGAAGTAAGATCAGATGATTCCTATATTTATGATAAAATAATCAAGGGCCCGGGTGGAATGCCAGTAGGCTCGCAAGATAAAATACTAAGTATTATTGATGAAAAGTTTTCTTTTTTGTCAAGCTGGTATTTACTTAGAAGAGGATGCAAGGTAATTTTTTTAACTAAAAAAGAATTTCAAAAAGACCTAAATTATTTCTGTAAAAAATTCTATATAAAAAATGATTATTTTATTTTAGAAAAAAATAAGGATCTTTTTTTTCAAATAAATGAAATATCTGAAAAAAATTTTTGTAAGGCGGTTGTATCTAGTATTTATAATCTTAAAGATGAAGATCTCAACGAAATAAAAGATCTTAAAAAATATAATAAAAATCCAGTTCTGTATCCACTTATTTCAATGAACAAAGATGAAATAAATAAAAAAATAAAACAAAAGGAAATAACTCTATGAACATTTTAGTATTTGGAGCAGGTGCAATTGGATCGTTTTTTGGCGGAATCTTATCAAAAAATGAAAATGTGTTTTTGGTTGGTAGAAAAAGTCATGTAAGTAAAATCAATAAAAACGGTCTAAAGATAACTGGAAAGACAAACTTGAAAGTAAATGTTGAATCATTTGAAAAAATTGAAGATGTTAATGAAAATATTGATCTAGTTTTACTAACTGTAAAATCATATGATACAGTTGATGCTTGTAAGATTTTAAAAAAAGCTGTATCTGAAAATACAACTATTTTATCAATGCAGAATGGCTTAGATAATATAGAAAAAATCAAAAAATTTTTTGATAAAAAAGATATAATTTTTGGAGTTACAACTAACGGCGTTGTATTTGAAAAAGAGGGACTTGTAAATCATACGGGTGTTGGTTATACCACACTTGGGGAATTGGATGGTTCTAAAACAAAAAGAATTGAAAAAATCATTAGTGTTTTTAATAAGTCTAAAATCAAAACAACGTTTAATTCAAATATAGAAAAAGAAATTTGGATAAAAGGGATAGTTAACTCTAGTATTAATCCTCTTACTGCTTTTTTTGAATGTAAAAATGGTTATTTAATTAAAAATCCTGTTCTTGAAAAAATCGTTGAAAAAATCTGTTTTGAATCTACTAATATTTCTAAATCTTTTGGTATTGATCTATCTTTTTCTGAAATGCTTGATAGAACAAAGATGGTAATAGATGACACAAAAGATAATTATTCTTCCATGCTTCAGAGTTTTAAGAAAAATAAGCCTTTGGAAATTGATTCTATAAATGGTTATTTAGTTAATGCCGGCAAGAAAAACAAAGTTTATACAATTTTTAATGAGATGCTTGTTCATTCAGTTAATAATATGAAAAATAAATAGATTTTTTATATTCCTTTTTTTCCTGGGATTTTAGGAAATAAAGAAGCTTGTTCAATATTTTTTAGCCCGCATATGTATCTAGTAAGCCTTTCTATTCCTATTCCAAAACCAGCTGATTTAGGTAGACCCTTTTCAGCTAAATCTAGATATGCTTTGAAATCCTTGTATCTTTTACCTTTTATTTTCATCCTTTTTTTGATCCTTTCTATCTTATATTCCCTTTCCCCGCCAGAGAGCGCTTCACCGTATCCCTCTGGATATATCAGATCCATATCTGATAGATACCCTTTTTTGTTTTTATGTTCCTTGTCATAAAATTCTCTATGCATTATATGCATATCTATTATCCATACGGGATCCTTGTTCTCTTTTGAAATCATTGTTTCAAAATCTTTTCCATATTTTTCATATGCTTTTTTGTAGGATATCTTTTTGAAGGGTGCTTTAGGTACTTTCAAAGATCTGTCTAATGATTTTAAATCTTCTTTACATTCTTTTTTTATTGATTTAATAAGACTGATAATCATTTTTTCAGCAAGTTCTATTACATCTTCTCGTTTTGCGTTTTTAACTTCTAAGTCGAGCTGGGTGAACTCAAACAAGTGCCTTCCTGTTTTTGAACTTTTTTTTGGTTCAAGTCTTACATTTGGTGAAAAAACAAATATTTTATCAAGGGTTTTTAGGGCAACTTGTTTGTGAAAGATCATTGACTGGGTGAGATGATATTTTTGTCCGTAGCATTCAATATTTCCTGGAGTAGTTGGATGATTTAAGGGATCGGTCATTGGAGAAAGAATCACTGGTGATATTTCAACGAATTCTTTTTCTTCTAAGTATTCGGCTAGTATCCTTCGTATTTTGCTTTGGATTTTTAATATGGATCTCTTTTTTTCGTTCATCATAATGATATTTGTCTATCAATGTATATAAACATTATGTGAATAATATTGTCAAATATTCGAAATATAGTAAATTATTTAAGTAAAAACCGACAATATGTAAATTAATGATAGATGAAAAAGATAGAAGAATAATTGAGGAACTTAAGAAAAACTCAAGGAATTCAACAAAAAACATTGCAAAGAATGTAGAAATGCCAAGAGTTACAACACATGACAGAATTGAAAAACTAAAAGAAAAAGGCGTTATAAAAAAATTCACAGTTTCACTGAATTATAAAAAAATGGAACTGTCCACAGAAATGTTTATCTTTGTATCATTTCAATCAGGCCTTGATATCTCACAACGGGAACTAGCAAAAAGGATATCCAAAATAAAGAGAATTTCAGAGGTTCACATCATATCTGGAGAGTATGATCTTTTATTAAAGGTTAGAGGGAAATCATTGGAAAAGATAGGTAAAATGGTAGTAGATAAACTACGAAAACTAAAAGGAGTCGGAAAAACACTAACATTTGCTTGTTTTGAAACAATAAAAGAATAAATTTAGTTATATCTCTGTCTTAAAAAAGAGTTAAAATATAAGAAAAAATTGATCTAAAGGATAAAAATCTAAAAAGAGACTTAACTGTTCCCTTACCTTTAACAGTCACAGGATGCGGCTCACTCCATGAACTTTCCTGCCCTCCTTCATCTTTGGCTTTTACTTTTACTTCAAAAGAACCTTTTTTATTCCATGTATGCCAGAATGAAATTCGATCGCCATTTTCAGACCCCTCTCCAGATTCATAAGGTCCAATCCAACCGCTATTGGTTCCATCACCAAAGTCAAAGTAATAATAAATTAAATCCCCTTCAGGATCTGTTGTATGAGTAACAAAGTAAGGATAACTGTTTCCCTTTTGTATCGTAGTAGTCCCACTTAGGCTATCTGGAGTTTCAGGAGGTTGATTTTCATAAGTTTCATAATTTTCTAAAAATTCATCCCATGAAGTATCGTCACAAAAAGAAGATGCCGTTTCATTTGAGTAAGTTTCGTAATAAGCCCCCATATATATTGATAAACCATAAGAATTTGAATATGCTTGGGTGTGTTTTTCATCTATCACTGCATTATTTATTGTGTTTTTTAAACTTTTAGCTGAGTTTATATTTTGAATATTTACATCAATCAAATCTGCAAAATGATATAAATCACGGTGTTTTCCCTCAAAGGATCGAGCACTTTCAAAAGCGTTATCAATTTCTTTATACTCGTGATTTTCAAGAAGGTTTAATAGATCATCTGTAAATAATCCTATCTTATTTTTTAAAGAGCTTATTTCTGATAAGTCAATTGCAGATTTTGTAAAACCACTAAAAAAATTATTTGTGATAAACTTTTTACTGAGATCGTAAGTTCCTATGGAGGGGTCATTCTTTAAAATATTTAACAAACCATTACCATTATCATTGCCATATTCAAGACAAAATGTCATTAAACTTTTTTCTGAAGCGACCATATAATCTACATATGGTGAAATTGCAGATGCAACTTCAACTGTGCCCATGTTACAAGATTCAAAAGTAACTATATCAATCCCGTTATTTATATTATTAAAAGCAGAATTAAGCTCTGACAGGTTCAAACCAAGGCATCCACGGCTTCCATAACCATGTCCTGCAAGAACTAGTAAATATTTATCAGCTTGGTAATTGTTCTTTGCCCAGTTACAAAAAGTTGACAATGTCTGAGGGTTGCCCATATCCATATCCCCATCAATTATTTCTCCCCATTCTTCATTAAGCTCATCATCTTTTGAAACAAGGCCTCTTCTTATTCTGGACCAATCCGCTCTTTTTAGTTGTACTATACTTTTTACATTATCATTAGATCCAACCTTTGCCATCTCTAAAAAATTGTCTATATGAGCTTCTTTTAAGTTGTTATCTATATCTGAAGTCATATAAGCCATAACTGTCCACTTGGCTTGATCTCCACTCTCTGTTAAAACTGTTTCATCTGATGATAATTGACCAATGTTTATTTTATAAGCTGTAACACCAGAAATAGTTGTCAATAGAAATAAAATAATAATAACAATCGATAACATTTTTTTATTCATATTCAACCAATCCATCTAATTTATTATATTATTATACTACTTTATATATAAATATTATCATAAATATGTGGCTTTTTACGAAAATACTATAATACAAAGTTTTAATTTAAGAAAAAAAGAAAGTGTCATCATGAAAATATTTGTAACTAGAAAAATTCCAAAAAAAGGACTAGATATTTTGAGAAAAGATCATGAGATAGAAGTAAACCCACATGATAGAGTACTATCAAAAAAAGAAATAATAAAAGGCCTTAAGGGAAAAGAGGGACTTCTCTCTCTTTTAACAGACAAGATAGATAAAGAAGTTATAGAATCTGAACCAAAACTAAAAACGATTGCAAACTATGCAGTAGGATACAACAATATAGATGTAAAAACTGCGACAAAAAACAAAATCCCTGTAAGTAACACTCCAGGAGTTTTAACTGATACAACCGCTGAAATGGCATGGGCGCTATTATTTTCAGCATCAAGAAGAATTGTTGAAGGTGATAAATTTACTAGATCAGGTAATTTCAAAGGATGGGCTCCAATGTTAATGCTCGGCCAGGATATAACAAATAAAACACTTGGTGTGATTGGTACAGGTAGAATTGGTACAGCTTTTGCACTTAAATCCAAAGGATTTGAAATGAAGGTTCTTTATCATGATAAAAAAAGAAACAAAAAACTTGAAGAAGAACTAAACGCAAAAAAAATGAGACTAAAAACCCTTCTCAAAAAATCAGATTTTGTATCAATACATGTTCCTTTATTAGATTCAACAAAACATTTAATTTCAAGTGAAGAACTAAAAATGATGAAGAAAACAGCTGTTTTAATAAATACATCAAGAGGTCCAGTTGTAGACGAAAAAGCACTAGTAAAAGCATTAAAGAAAAACTTAATTTTTGCTGCTGCTCTTGATGTCTATGAAAATGAACCAGAAATAAATAAGGAATTAATAGGCCTTGATAATGTTGTTTTACAACCACATTCAGCATCAGCAAGCAATCAAACACGAACCAAAATGGCAGTGATTGCGGCTGAAAATATGATTCAAGGGCTAAAAGGAGAAATTCCAAAGAATTGTGTTAACCCCGAGATTTTTAAATAAGCAATTTGTTAAAATAATAACAAATTTTGTGTTTATGAAATATTTATCACATTCTACATAATATTTCTACAATGTTCAACTAATTTTGTTATTATTGTTACAATCCTTTTATATAAAATTAATTAGATTGGTTTTAAAGGATTTGAAAAACATGAAAAGGAAAAAAAGTATGATAGTAATCTTTTTGGCGCTTTTGTTTATCGTATCAAGTTTTGCAACAAATACTTCCTCTTTTAGTATCCAAAAGACATCTAGAACATTTAAAAGTCAAGAACAAACTAATGATAGTGAGTATTACGCGTTGATAATTGGCATTCAAAGATTTGCTGATGGAGATATGTATCCAGAAGAAGATAAGATCGATGATGATGCAATTTCAATTTATAATCTACTTTTAAATGGAAGCAACTGGAAAGAAGAAAACATTAAATTGATGTTAAATGAAGATGCTACAAAGGATAAAATTAAGGGGGCTATTGTTAATTGGCTTGATGAAAAAGAAGATGAAAACGATATTGTTTTAATCTATTATGTTAGTCACGGATGGAAACTTCCCTTTAAAAAAAGGCAACTAGGAAAAGCATGTATTTTTACATATAATGTTACTGAAGAACATCGGATTGAAGACAAAATAACAGATAAAGAATTTGATTCATATGTCGATGAACTAGAATCAAAACATATTGCGTTGATTCTTGGTTCATGCTACTCTGGGAGAATGCTTGCACTGAGGCAGAAAGGAAGAGTGTTTTTAGCTGCTGGAGGAAAATATCTTTTTTGCGGTGTTGATGAAGATGATACATTAGGCAGTGGTATTTTCACTCATTTTCTAAAAATGGGATTTAAGGGAGTTGCAGATCTAAACAATGACGGCTGGGTCACAGCTGAGGAAGCTTTTATCTTTGCAAAAAGACCAACAATTCATTTTTCTGTTTTCAAACAGTTTCCCTTTGTTATAAAATGGATGAATAAAACTATAATCTGGTTTTTTCAAATACCCCGGATATATGACAAGCATCCAGGCGGACTGAAATTGTATCAGTATTCGACAGATCTATAATGTAAAAGTCCAAACCTCTGGCTTATCTGGAAGATCTTCTTTTTCAATATCTATTTCATTTCCGACATGTAAAACCTTATAGGGGTTTTTCTCTAAGAAGGGATCTATTCCAGCAATTGGAAGTGAAAGCCCCCCTATCTTATAATGCATAGGAATTATTATTTTTGGTTTTATTTTCTTTATAATCTTCCATGACTTATTTCCATCAATAGTAAATGTTCCACCTATGGGAACAAATAATATGTCAATACTGCCAATTTTTTCATAAGTTTCATCATCTAACATGTGCCCAAGATCTCCAAGGTGACAGAAGCTGACCTTATCAATAACAAATTTAAAGATTATGTTCTCTCCGCGTTTTGCACCTTTTGCTTCGTCATGATATGATTCAAAACCTTTTATTATAACATCTGAAATATTTCTCTTTCTAGGATCTTTTATTACTTTTGAGCCTTCTTTGTCAACAGATTTTACACTATTATGGTCATAATGATCATGAGAAACAAGAACAATATCTCCTTTCACGTTTGGTGCAGGAATGCCAATTGATTTTCCATCATGCGGATCAGTGACAATTGTTCTATCATTAGTAATTTCCCAACAAGCATGACCATGCCATCTTATTTGCAACATCTTTTTTCTCCCCCGGTAAACAATAGACAACGCGAATTAAATATAAAAATTATACTCTTTTTGATTAAGGTTTGATTTTAAGGCCTTAACCTACCAAAACAAATATACTCAACAATATCCTCTTTTAAAATCCTAGCAAAAACAATTTCCTTATTTACAGAATGAGCAAGTCTAACAGCCCTACTAAATTCAGACCAAAGACTAATATAATCTTTAGTTACAACATGAACAAGGTACTCGGCATGAATGTCATCAGGATGATCAGTATAAACACGAAAATCAGTTCCAAACTTAAAACCAGTTTTAACAACAAGTTTTCTTTTTTTCAGATCCTTAAAAACAGTTAATTCAGATGAAATATTCGAGTGTCTTTTTTTAGCATATTTTAAAAACTTTGTTTTAGAAACCTTCTTATCATCCTTATCAAACAATAAAGCTCCTTTTTCTAAAAGATACAAACCCTCAACAAAAGAAAGCTGTAAAGCTGGACCGAATTTTTTTCCAAAAAACTCTTTATCAAACAATTTTTTGATTTTTACATTATCAAAAACTAAAACTCTATCATCAAGTAAAAAACCCTTGATTTTTTTAAAATTATTAGGTTTAATACAACCCTTCAAATCACTATGTAGAACCTTGTAATAAGTAATATCTCCTTCATCATCAACGATTGCTATCCATAAAACTGAACCTTTTGATGTATTTTTTAATAGATCATGGATTTTTTTTATCTCAAAATAATCTCTTTCAGAAAACACACAAACAAAAAACTCTTGCTCTTTTTCTTTTTTCTTGTATTGATAAATATCAAAATAATCGTCTTTACTTATTTTTACGATATGTCCACGTCTTCTAAGATCTTTAAATACTAAATATTTCAGCTCAAAATTATCAATTTCTTTAGAGGCAATTTTTACAAGAAATTCAAAATCAACCTCTTTTTCATTAAAAAATATCTTAATTTTTTCCTCATCAAGTAAAAAACAACTCTCAATTAAATTAAGTTCAAGTGCTCCACCTGAAATAGGGGTGCCCAATCTGCTTTTATTGTAGAGCCTACCTACATCTTTTGGTTTTTCTACAATTACTTTTTTATCTTTAAGTTCTCCCTTGATTAACATTTTGAACACATTTAGAAAAATAAAAGACTATTTGTTTTTTTTGTAATAATCTCTAATACTTTTAGGTATCTGATTGTTTGGATAATCACTTGGATCTTTAGATATCTCTTTTTTTCTATAGATTATTTTCTTTTTTTCTTTTTTAGATTTCCCTCCAGCTATAACTAGACCTAATCCCATACCTAAAATTACTCCTATACCAATTATTATTAAAAAAGAAAATCCATATAACAGAATAGTTTGATAAATATTATTTCCTGAAGAAACCTTTGGTATTCCAACATAAGTAGAGCTAGTCGTCCCACAGGATATGTTTGTATAACTTAGAGCACCTGCAATCATTCCGCTATATTTGTAATATATAAGAGCAGAATCAAAAGATGATTCATTTTTCAAGGTTTCAGCAAATTCATAGTAGCTTACTGCAAGTATTGGTTCAATTCCACTGTTTCTTATATTTGCTATGTTTTTATTTGCGTTTTCACTAGCATAATCAACCTTTTCCTCAGCGTTAGTGCCAATTATTTCGATTGCTATATTTGCTTTTACTAGAGCCTCTAAAGCTTCAAATAATGATGCTGCAGAATATCCTTTATCAAGATCGTCCTGTGCTGAATCTATAAGGTTTTGGGCAGAGCTCAAATAACTAGTTGAATCACCATAACTGTTACTTATCTCTCCAATTATTACATTTGAATAAAAGACTGATTGTTGGGCTTCTTCTATATATTCAAGTGCAAGATTTTCTATTGTGTTATTGGCAATATTACCTGTATCATTGAAATTTTCACCGATTTCAATCCACCATGAGACACTATTACATCTTTCAACAACAAATGCAATATTATATAGAAAATCCATTACTTCAGAAAAAGTAAAAAATCCAATATTTTCATAGGAGTCTTTCGCTGATGAAAGATATGAATGTGTTTCTGATACACGCCTTTGTGCTGCACCTACACTTTGAAGAGTGATATATCCATTGATTTTTGCATTTTTAGCAGTTTTACTTGCATTTTCATAGATGTTCTGTGCGTCATCTAAAAGGCTTTCTATCCAGGTTTCATTTCCATATTCGTAATAACCGCAGGCGTATTCAACAAATCGGGAATGAATTAAAGATTGGAAGGATTTACTTGTACTACTGTAATAAAGACTTTCATTGAACCATCTTTTTGCTTCTTTTAATGTTTCTTTTGCGTTATCTACTTCTTCTTCGACATAGTCTTTATATGAACCATGGTAATAATTTGAAATACCAGATTTTTCTATTGTTTCTGTTGAGTTTTCAAGAGCTCTTTCAGATTGAGATAAAAGCCTAGTTGCAAGTGGCTTCATTGAAGTATTATAGTCCTCAGTATTAATTATCGAGGTAGACTGATTTGTATCAAATCTGTGGCCTGTAAAGTACATCAGAGCATCATTTATGTCTTCGACTTCATTTACTTCAATTCCGTAATTATCCATAGCATAATCCGCTATATTTCTTTGGACAGGTTTAGTTACAGTGCGAATCCATCCATTAGTGGACTCAGTTGTTGTAACCATCTCTGTGTAAATATTCTGACCCCTAGGAATTAAAAAACGATTGGCACCAACTGAGTTTGCGGCATCAACCTTGTGTGTGATACCACCAATTGGGCCAATACTTCCATCAGGATTTATCATGCCGGTCATAACTGTACGGTTATTAATTGAGAATTCTTCAAGAAGTGAAACCGTTGCTACGGTCATAACACCACCTGCAGAAGGGCCACCTATGATGGGTGAAGAAGTTCTAACAACAAAGAAATAATCAAATTTATCAGGATTCAAATCACAGGTCTTGTCGTTTCTGACAAGAGTGCTAGCAACCTTAACTGCAAGCCTTGCAGAACCCTGCATGTCAACTTGGGTTAAGGGATGGGTGTCTACAAAAACTCTACCGCTTCCATTATTTTGGATTGTAACAGTAATAGTTGAAATAACACCTACATATCCATCATCTGTTGTAGCAACAGCAGGAGCATAAACAGTTACATTTCTATAGATAACTGATTGATTCCCCTCATATATTTTTCCTGGACTGGTTTCTCCACTAATGTTGACTGTTGAAAGAGAACAAAATAATATTAATGCGATTAATACCGATACATATTTTTTATTCATCGTAAATTCCCCTGAATATTGGTTAATCTGATTTTATACCAATCATAATATAGACCTATTAAAAAGCTTTTTCACTAAATAATTTTTCCACCTATTGTTGAATCTTATTATCCAATATCCTTAAGTAGGGGAATTTAATACCATTCCCCATCTTATAACTATATAAGAAACCATAAATTAATTGATTTACCGGAGGCAAAAATATAATGGTAAAAATCCATGAACAGATTTTAAGAGATGGACATCAGTCCATGCTTGCAACACGTATGAGAACTGAAGATATGTTGCCAATATGTGAAAAACTAGATCAAGTTGGATATTTTTCTATGGAAGTATGGGGTGGAGCAACCTTTGATGTACCTATCAGATACTTAAACCAAGATCCATGGGAACGTATACGTAAACTCAAAGAAGCAATGCCAAACACTCCTATGCAAATGCTTGAAAGAGCTATGAACATTGTTGCATACTGGAATTTTCCTGATGATGTTGTAAAAAAATTCATATTTCTAGCAAAAAAGAACGGTGTTGATTATTTCAGAATCTTTGATGCATTAAACGATATCAGAAACATGGAAATACCAATGAAGGCTGTAAAAGATGAAGGGGGGCATGTGCAAGCCTGCATGAGCTATACTATTTCACCAGTACATACTGTTGATTATTATATTGAAAATTTCAAAAAACTAGAAAAAATGGGTGCAGACAGTCTATGTATCAAAGACATGGCTGGAATGATTTCACCACAGCGTGCATATGATATTATCAAAGGATGTAAAGACGCTGGAATAAAAGTAGAAATGGATCTTCACTCACACTGCACAAGTGGTATGACCGGTATGGCATATCAAAGAGCAGTTGAAGCAGGTGTAGATATAATTGATACATCAATTTCACCGATATCAGGCGGTACTGCAGCGCCACCAACTGAAAGTATTGTTGCAGCACTAAAAGGAACAAAATGGGATACCGGTTATGATATGGATTTATTGATTGAAATACGAAAATATTTTTTAAAAGTCTGGGATAAATACAGGCATCTTCACAGATTCAATGCATTAAAAGTGGATCCAAGTGTCACAGTCCATCAAGTACCTGGTGGAATGCTTTCAAATTTGATTTTCCAACTTGAAGAGCAAGGCGCACATGGTAAATATCAAGAAATATTGGCTGAAACAGCTAAAGTCCGTGAAGAATTAGGTTTTCCTCCACTTGTAACACCAACAAGTCAGGTGGTCGGAGTACAAGCTGTTATGAATGTACTACACGGCAGATATAAAGTAATTCCAAAGGAAACAAAGAACTATTGTAAGGGAATGTATGGAAAGCCTCCTGCACCAATAAAAAAAGAAATCATGAAAAAGGTACTTGGTAAGAACTGGAAAGATGAAGTAATTGACTGCAGACCAGCAGATTTACTTGAACCAATGTGGGAGAAAAGAAAATCAGAACTAAAAGAACACGATGATGTAGATATCACTGATGAAAACGTGATGACTTATGCAATATATCCTCAAGTAGGACTTAAATTTTTACAAGGAAAAGCTCAAGCTGAATTCACATCAGATGAACTACCACTTCCAATTGATCATAAACTAACACGAGGGATGGTAAAACAATCCTTCCCTGAGTTAAATGATCTATGGCTTGAAACTGAACCACCTGAAAAAAGAAGTGGCCCCGCACAAATTCCAACAGAGTTTGAAGTAGAAGTCGACGGTGAACCATTCGAAGTAAAAGTAAAACCACAAGGCGGTTTTATGGTAGCAGGCGAGGGAGCAGCTGTTGATGCAAAACCAAAAGATGTGGAAGGTGGAATCAAATCAAATATGCAAGGTACAATACTCTCAGTTAAAGTCAAAAAAGGTGACAAAGTAAAAACAGGTGATATCATAGCAACAGTTGAAGCAATGAAAATGGAACAAGAGATAACATCAGAAAAAGATGGAGAAGTAAAAGAGATATACATTAATGAAGGGGATTCTGTTGCAAACGGTGAACTTATAATGCAGGTTCTTTGAATTTAAAATTTTGAGGTATGAATAATGCTAAATAAAGTACTAATTGCAAACCGCGGGGAAATTGCAGTACGTATTATGCGTGCATGTAAAGAACTTGGTATCGGTACAGTAGCCGTTTATTCTGATGCAGATCAAAAAGCACTTTTTGTAAAATACGCTGATGAAAAATATAATATCGGTCCAGGTCCAGCTAGCCAGAGCTATCTTAACAAAGAAAAAATAATTGATGTAGCACTAAAATCAGAAGCTGAAGGTATTCATCCTGGATATGGATTTATGGCTGAAAACGCTGAATTTGCATCAATGTGTCATAAGAATGGAATAGAATTCATCGGTCCACCAGTAAAATCAATGGAACTAATGTGTTCAAAGATCGATTCAAAGAAATCAATGATGAAAGCAGGAGTTCACGTTGTCCCTGGTGTCACCGAAGCAATAGCAGATCATGAAAAAGCTAAAGATGTAGCACATGAAATAGGATATCCAGTAATGCTTAAGGCGTCAGCTGGAGGCGGCGGTATTGGAATTCAGATGGTTGAAAATGAAAAACAGATGGAAAAAGCACTCGCGTCTGTAAAGAAACTCGCTAAAAACAGCTTTGGGGACGATGCAGTATTTATTGAAAAGTTCATTCCCGATCCACGTCATATTGAATATCAGATAATTGGCGATAAGAAAGGAAACATAATTCATCTATATGAACGTGAATGCAGTGTTCAGAGAAGGCATCAAAAATTAATCGAAGAAACACCAAGCTGTGCACTTACTCCAGAACTTCGTGAAGAAATAGGCAAGCAAGCAGTCCTTGCTGCAAAAACAGCAGGTTACTATAACGCTGGAACTTGCGAATTTATGTTTAAAGATGGTAAATACTACTTTTTAGAGATGAATACTCGTTTGCAGGTCGAGCATCCTATTACTGAAGCAACAACTGGTGTTGATCTAGCTCATGAAATGCTTCATGTTGCATCCGGAGAAGAATTACATTACTCTCAGAAAGATATAAATCCAAGAGGGCATGCTATAGAATGCAGGATAAATGCTGAAGACCCACTAAATAATTTTATGCCAGCTCCAAGTAAGATAGTTCGTTATGCAGAACCTTCTGGTCCAGGGATAAGAATAGATTCAGGTGTTTACCAAGGGTTTACAATACCTTCATTTTATGATAGTATGATTGCAAAGCTTATTGTTTGGGCTGAAGACAGAAATAAGTGTATTGATAGGACAAAAAGAGCACTCTGGGAATATCAAATTGGTGGTGTGAGACATAATATTCCATTCCATCAGGTTGTTATGAACAATGATAAATGGATCAAAGGTAAATATGATACAAGCTTCATACCAAGATATAAGATTCTTGATCAAGTAATCGAGCATGTAAAAACTCAGAAAGCACAAGGCGGAGCACCAAAAACAGCGGCTGCTATGGCTGCGGTACAAGCAGTGATCACTGCCTCAAATAATAAAAAATCTTAAAAATAGAAATTTAGTCTTTCTATTAGATTTACTAGTTGAGGAAAATTACTTTTAACCATATCAAGGAAATTTTGGTTTACTTGGATTTTTGTTTTTGGGAGTGTAAATGTTATACTAGTTATATCGCTCATTCTACTAAATTCGTCCTTTGCATATATCTTAATTTTGTAGTCCTTAAATTCATGATTCTCACCATATGTATGAGTGAATGTAGCTTCAGTTCCACTATCTGTATAGGTATTCAATCCAGGATAATCTGAAAATTCACCATCACCCCAATTGATTGTATAACGTATATCATCATCATTTGGATCAATGGATTTTACTGTAATGCTATATTCTCCAACTGATTTTTTATCGCCTTGGTTTATGTCGCTACTAACTATTGTTGGGGCATTTGGCGGATCATGGTTAATAAGTTCTACCACTGCGTTTATATTTTCTACATCATGATCATCAGGTGCTTGTTCACCGGGTTCTACTCCATCGTCATAATATTCACATCTAATATATAACGAATATCTTTGCTCAATATCGTCTGTTCCAAGCCATCTTTCCCATTCATAATCTCTACTAAATTCAACAGTTTCAGATATTGTTCTCTGCCAAGGATAGGTTTCAATTATTACATCATCTTTTACAATTTCCTCATTAATTATATATGCTCCTGCAGGATATTTTCTCATTTCAATAATAAATACCCATGTTTCAGTATTAGCTAGTTTTTCATTTTCTATTATGCAATTAAAATTGAAATTAACTGGAATTACTGTATCACCATCGGGAATTGTTAGATCCAATAAATTCTCTTTAATCTCAACGTTTGCATCAGTATCTCTACTATTTATTATTAGATCAGCAACTTCAAGATCTATTGCATCTGTAGTAACAGCATTGTTTTCAGAAATATCTTTTTTTTCTTCTAAATTTACTGCTACAGTAGAAAAACTTCCAGCCAAAAGCGTCAAAAAAATAGCAAATATTACAATTTCCTTTTTAATCATATTAAAACCTCCTCGATTTTAAATCTCTAATAATATACAAATAACTGCTTATTAATATATTGGTAAAAAATTCGACATTGTATGATATTTTTTTAAAAAAAAAGAAATTGAAAATAGATTTTATCTACTTTCTTATAAGATCAAGAGATGTCAATTCTTCAGATAATTTATCTACTGCTTTTGAGACATCTTCAGTTTGTCTTGCACCAGTACATACGATTTTTCCTGATCCAAATAATAGCATAGCTACTTTTGGTTCATAGATACGATACACTAGACCTGGGAATTGTTCTGGTTCATACTCAACATTTTCAAGACCAAGACCCATTGCAACTTCATTAAGATTAAGCTCGGTTCCAAGATCTGAGATCGCTACAATATTTTGTATTACAATTTTTAGATCCTTATTCTTATATACTTCAACACCTAGTTTTCTAAGTTTCTCTGCTATAATATCAACAGTTCTCTTTACATCTTCAACATTTTTTGCACCAGTACAATTTGCTTTACCACTTCTAAATAGAAGGGTTGCGGTCTTTGGATCGCTTAAACGATACACTAGACCCGGGAATTGTTCTGGTTCATATTCAGCTTCTTCTAAAGATTGTGCTATTACATCTAAATCTAGCTTATCTGCAAAAGATGTTGACGCAACAATATTTTCTACAATTACTTCTGGCATAATTTCATTTCCTCCTTATTTTATAAGACTCCAATAGATGAAAGTTTTTCTTTCATCTCAACTAAAACATCTATTGCTTCCTCAATTTTTTTTGCTCCAACACAGACAACTTTTCCAGAATTGAAAAGTATTATATCAATGCAGGAATCATCTTTTCTCAATATTAAACCTGGAAATTCCTCTGGTTTGTATGTTGAGTTTTGAAAAATCAATGCATCTGAAATAGAACTAAGATGCAGTTCTTTATTTAGATCTGTGGAAGCAACAACATTTTCAATTTCTATTTCTAAATCTTTTTTTATTGAAAGGCCTGTTTTGTTTATTTTATCAATTGTCTTATTGATTGTTTTTTTTGCATCATCGAAATCTTTGGCACCTGTTGAGATTATCTTTCCGTTTGGTAGAATGATTGATGCTGTTTTTAATAGATCGTATTTTATTGATATCCCTTCAAATTCATCAGGGTTGTAACTTGCCTCACTAATGTTTTCTTTTAAAAACTCTAGATCCATTGGCTCGTTTGTCTCTATAAAACACACTATATTATCAATGTTGATTTCTGTCATATAATAGCTAGCCTTCCCTTCCTGTAGTATATAAAGGGGTTTTATAAACATTCCGATGAAATTTTTACCAAATATCGTCGATATTCAAATCTGAATTTTTATCCTTCTTTTTTGTTTTCTTGGTTTTTTTCTTGTTGTTTACTTTATCAAGCATACCGCGAAACTCGCTAGTTCTATATTCGATTCTCTGCTCGCAGCTTGCTACTGCAAGTTCACCTCGGGTCTTATCGATGAGTCCTCTGACCATATCCTGTTTTCTTTTTATTGGAATAAGGCCTGATGGGTAATCAAATCTGATTATGACATCATAGATTTCTTCCATCATATTAAGATAATCTTCAGCTTTTTTTCCTTTACCTGTTCTAATTGAATCAAGTGCACTGCGTCTGAGTTCTCCAACAAGATCACATAAACCCAATAGATAAGAACTGTATGTTGTTTGTATGTCATCAGGATCAGGTAGATCTTTTCCTTTCATTATATTTGAAAAACATAATGCTTCAACAAGTTCTTGAGATGCATTTTCGACAAATCCAGCATGAAAGATTTCTGGATAGTCTTTTGTAAAATCATATAGCTCAGTAAGTTTTTCTGAAGCTATCTTAAGATTGTTTTTTTCATCTTTGTTCTGATGGATTTTTTGGATGGCCTTTCTGCAGTTAATTATTATTTCCCTTGAATATCTAAGGGATTTCTCCCTGATTTTGTCTTTGCCGTTGATGTTTTTTTCTATTTTGTTTACGATTTTATCAAGGTTTTTCATATCTAGGACTATAATCAAGCAAGATAATTAAGTTTTGTTGTTATTTTTTTATAACCTATAAAATTTAAAAATTTTAGGAAAATATTGTTCAAGTATTTTTAATAAAAAATTATTTGGAGTTATTGATTTTGCATTTTTTGTTCTAAATTTCAAGTTTAGGTTTTGCATACTGCTTTCAATACAGCTGGTTTTGTCTCTATCTTTTAACTTGATTTCCCCTGTAATTTCAGTTTTTTCATCATATGTTGATTTAAATGAAACATAAATAGTGAATCTTCCATCTTCCTGTTTTAAAGGATTTTTTGGTGTTCTAAGCCCATCGTTATCAAAAGAAAATTCGTTTCCATCTTCATCTTTATAGGACCATGCACTCCCACAGCTTTCAGGGCTATCATATATTCCCCAGTCGAGACTTGTTCCAGTATCTCCAACGTTTCTTACATTAAAAGTAAAGCTATATTTTTCTCCCGAGTTTATTTTCCCTAGATTTATCTCTTCTTCAACGATTTCTAGTTTTGATTCCTCTACTTCACCTGATATTGATAGGTCTTTAAAATAATATGTTTCATAATTGATGTAACATTCATCAGAGTCTCCGTCAAAATCATCATATGCGATTCTAAACCATCCGCCGTCATATCCATTGTTTATTTCTCCATCTTCATTAAGCCCAAAATCAGCCCCCCAACTGTTTTTACATATCCAGTATCCTCCACTGTAAATATCAGGATCATCACAATATCCTACAATTGTTACAACATGTGAACCTTCAAGTTTTCCTTCTTTGTGGTAATAGACATTTTTATTCCAAACATCTTCATCTGGGTAATATGGTTCAAAACTTTTACTTCTAAAATCTTTATATACATTCATAGTTGTTGTAAGTGGTCCATATCTAATTAATGCATTTTTGATTGTATCAGTATCTTGTGCTAATAAGTGATAAGAGCCAACTAAGAGTCTGTTATCCTTCCAGTCCTTACATTTATCATTACAATTTCCATTTGAGTCAAGATATTCATAACAATCTTCATTTATAACTCCATACCTCCTTATAAATTCTAGAGTGGATTCTAAATAAGCACCATCGCATCCTTTCATTTCGCCGGCCCCCATACAATTAGGGCCACATGATACTATGAATTGTTCTGATAAATCAACATCATCTAGATGATTATTTGATATTTTCATTTTATATAATGATTCCAACGAGGCAAGTGTACCAAAGGCATAACAACTTCCACAAGCACCTTGGTCTTTTACCTGTGTTGTCCAATCTTCTCCATTAATATCTCGCCAGTCAAAACTTTGAGGTGGATCACCATAAACAGTTTCACCTGCAGGAAGGGGTTCATTTCTAGGAATCAATCCTAGGGCGTTTTCCTCGTAAATTTGTTTTTCTTTATTTTTTTCATTATCCACTTTCAATGCAATCGTATTTATTCCACAGATAATAAAAAGAAAAACAACAGCCAATGAGATTATTTTTTTGCTCATATGTATCACATCATATAATCTTTAATTTGTAATAATTTTACAAAGAGATTTATTATATAAAGGGCCACTATATTTTTAAGTTTTGTTAATATATTTTCGTCAATATATGTATATTTAAGTTTTTATCCTGAAAAATAAGTTTTTGTTCATTGTATTAACAAAAAAATGCAGGGAAAGGGATTTGAAAACTTGAGCTGTCTTTTTAAAAAAACTTTTTATTTACACAGAAATCTGGCTCTTGGTCTT
Organism: uncultured Thermoplasmatales archaeon; assembly: GCA_964473335.1. Lineage (GTDB taxonomy): Archaea > Thermoplasmatota > E2 > DHVEG-1 > DHVEG-1 > CAYZTD01. The sequence continues at coordinate 10 of CAYYOO010000005.1, read as the reverse complement.
TTAAAACCTT
>CAYYOO010000004.1:0-44817 GCA_964473335.1 uncultured Thermoplasmatales archaeon | reverse complement strand
AAGAATAAATAACTAAGAATACTTTGGAATTTTAAAAATATGAGAATAAATATTTTACAGGCGAATTAGGGTTCAAATCCAGTGCCCTGCATCTTTTTAATGATTTTAACAGGAAAAAAACAGATTTTTTAACCAAACTTATTCCCCTGCACAATTTTAACGGTAAAATATAGATAGTTGAATAATATTTTTTGTTTTAATGACAAAAAACAGGAAAAATACGTTAATCCATCAAGTTCTTGGCGATTATAAATATGATTTTTTTTAAAAGAAAACAGTACACATTTATTGCACAGGTCTTCTACCTAATTCTACATTGATATCTTTTTGTTCATTATCTCTTATTACAGTTAAAATAATTAGCTGGCCTGGTTGGGTATGCCTCTCAAGATAAGACATTAATGCGTCACCATCTACAATTTTATTCCCGTCGATTGCAATAATAATATCTCCACCAACAACCACATTTTTGTCATTAATTACCACCTGTTCATCTCCTTTATGTAAATCTGCTTTATCTGCGGGACTATTCTCTGCTATATTAACAACAAGCCATCCATAAGTGATATCTACATCCATAGCCTCAGCAATCGAGTAACTCATATCAGTCCCAGATATACCAAGATAGGGATGATTATTATATGATCCATTTTTAACTAGATCTGGGATTTCTTTTAGAATTGTATTCGATGGAATTGCAAATCCTAACCCTTCTGAATCTTGAATAATGGCCGTGGTAATTCCTATAACCTCACCGTTATAATTAAGTAGAGGACCACCAGAGTTTCCAGGGTTTATCGCAACATCAGTTTGAATGACATCTGCAATTAAAAAACCTCCAGTATCCGATTCTTTAATAGTGCGCCCTGTTTGGCTAATAATTCCAGTAGTCATAGTATTATCTAGACCCCTAGGATTACCAACAGCGATTACAGGTTCACCAACCTTTAAAGAATTAGAACTATCAATTTCAAGAGGTTTTAGTTCCTCAGAAGGTGCTTCAACTGATAAAACTGCTAAATCTGAATAAGCATCAGAACCCATCAATTCACCAGGATAGCTATTACCATTTGAAAAAGTTATTACAATATCAGAAACATCAGAAACAACATGCTTATTAGTAATTACTATACATTCACCATCAAATTCATATATAAACCCAGAGCCTTGTACTTCTGTTTCGATTTCATCAAAAAAAGTTTGATATGATGCAATAGCTGAAATTACAACTATTGAATCTTTAACATCATCATATATGCTAGACAGTGATGACTCATTAAAGTAATAAGAATAATCTGTACAATTTTTAACAGAATTTCCTTGTTTTAAGAAGTTATACTTTAAGTCATTAATTTGATTTTCTAAATCACTCGTTTCTGATTCTAAAACACCATATACAAAAAAGCTGCCAATAGAAAAACCTATAATAAAGACAACTGCTATAACTCCTAAGGCTAAGAACTTTTTTCTGAAATTTTTTCCTTTATCGTTATTTTTATACATTATAAACACCAATTATTTTTTTACATCTTAAAAAATATAAAATTATGCTAATATTGCGGATAAATTAATAGATCAGGGATTATCTATTTTTATATCACTCCAATTTTTGTATTTTATATATAACAAACTATATTAGTAGTTTAAAAAACTTACGATTCATTATTTTCTCAATTTTTTTCCTATTAAATCTAGTACTGCTGTAATATGGGCATTTTACGTTTTAGATGAAAGATTTTGCTATAGAAATTGATTTAAAAGTAGCAATTGTAGTTATTTGAAATTTATACTAATTGAATGCTCAATTAATTAAAAATATGGTTATCAATTCTATTACATATTGAATAAAAAGGTGGGAAATAGTTTTAGGACTAGACTTGAACCAAATTCCTCCAAAAATATTAAGTAAGAAGAGCTAAATTGAGTGATTGAATATATGAGTTGATAATATTAAGAGAAAATTATTTATAGCCCTGTTTTTGACGCTGTTGATAGTTCTAGCATTCACTGGTTGTGTAGAGGACAATACAGAAAAAGACACTGAAGATGGTAACGGAGAAACCTCTGGCGATGTTGTTGCAACTGTAAATGGTGAAGAAATAAATTCAGATGATGTAGCAGATTACCAACAACAATACTCTCAACAAGGTCAAGAGATATCTGAAGAAGATGCACTTGAAGGATTAATAGATCAAGAAGTACTTAATCAAGAGGCTCAGGAATACATTCCAAGCGATAATGAAGCATTAAAAGATCTGGAAAGTATGCTTGGTGAAACAAATTTAACAACTGAGAAAGCAGAAGAAATACTTACACAATACGGAATGGATTTTGAACAACTAAAAGAACAAATTGCTGTACAAGATTATTTAGAGATTACACTTGAAAAAGAAGAATTTAATGTAACTGATGAAGAAGCAGAAGCAGAATTAGAAACTATGCTTCAACAACAAGGTCAAACCCTAGAAGAGTTTAAAGAACAACTTGAACAACAAGGAATGTCTTACGAAGATCAATTACAATCATACAAACAACAAATGGCACAACAAAAATTAATTCAACAATTAAGAGAAGATGCAGAAATCATATATCTGTAAATCAACATGATTTTATTTTTCTTTTAATTTCTTTATATAAAACAAAAATTTTACACTAACTCAAAAGATTTTTTCAATAATTGCCGTAGTTATTTTTGAAGAAAAGAGATTTGAACTTGAAGTTCAAATCCCTTCCCCTGCATCTTTAGCTTGTTTCTATGTAGCATTTATATACTAAGACAGAGTATTGTAATTGGATTTTATAAAAACAAAGTTAGATTAGCCCCATTAGGCGGTGAACTATTTATGTCAGAAGGAAAAAAAGACGAAAATGTGATATACGTTGGAAATAAACCACCGATGAGTTATGTACTTGCAGTAGTAACCCAATTTAACACAGGTGGTTCTGATGAAGTTATTATTAAAGCAAGAGGTAGAGCTATAAGCAGAGCAGTTGATACCGCAGAGATTTCAAGAAATAGATTTATTAAAGATGCTGAACTAAAAGATATACAAATTGGCACAGAGAGTCTTACCAACGAAGAAGAAGGTAGAACTTCTAATGTATCTTCTATCGAAATAACTTTAAAAATGAAAAATAAGAAAAAATAACTGAAACAAAATATCCTATCAATTTTCAATTCCGTCATTTGAATGGATTAAAATATATTTGTTATTGAACCTTTCAACAAGCTCAAAGGTGATTAAAACCTTACCTCCTCTAGTTATAATAAAACCCTGATCAAGGTTGTTTATCACCCATTTATTCCCATTATTTATTCCCTCTCTAAACTTTATTCTACTATCCAACCATGAAACTTTTTTACTACTACCTGAGACTTTATAAAAAATGACACTACCCTCGTTAGTTAAACCTGATTCAATAATGCCATCATTATTTGGATCTGGGTCAACACCAAAACCAATATATTCAAGGTTATCAGCTAAATCAAAAGAAATTGTCCTTTTAGTCCCTTCTGCACTATCTGGTTTATATATATCTCTAGCAACCCCGCTTGCTATAACTGAATCTAGATTTGATAAGAGATAATTTACATCATTTAAAGTATTATTTTCTGAAACTGTAACATTAAAACTAAAAAAACCTACAGCAAAAAGAAATGAAATTGCTGCAATAATTGCAATACTGATAATCAATCTAATAGGAATCATATCAGCAGCTAAATTATTCATTTTTCTCATAACAATTCTTCCCAGGTTCAATTACTAAGGATTCAGCGCCTCCATGCCAACTGAGGCGTGGGCGCACCTTTATTATATGAGATGACTCAGAGGTATCATCAACAATTAATGCAACACCTCTCTCATCACCGACCTTCTTAATCGACTCTCTAATAGTTCCATGCATATAGGTTGGCCTGATTTTGGAAAGTGCATCAATATCCTCTTGAGCAGTAAGCCTATGACAGATAATTATATCGCTGTGGGAAAGTACCTCTTGGTCTAGAGCACTAGGTCTTTGTGTTGCTAATAATAAAGACAATCCAGGCTGCCTTCCCTGCCTCATCCATTGATTTATAAATACTTCTTTAGATAGAGTGGAAAGACTATTAGGTAAAAAGATTTGAGCTTCATCTATTGCAAGCCATACCATAGGTATACCTTGCTTTTCAATATTAAAACCCATTTTTTCTTGTTCATGTAGTTTTCTTGATTTAACTCTTTCTTCAAAGATTTTTTTACCGATTATTGAAGACACAATATCTTTTAATTTTGAATCTGGTAATTGACTAATATCAAGAACCGTTACAACACCTCGTTCAACAAACTTAGAAGTACTAATCCCTTTTTTATCAAAAATTCCCCATGATTCAGCATTTTTTAAAAAATTTTCAGCAGACAATTTAACATTCTTGTCTACTTTTTCATCTTCATTAATATAATTAAGAATATCATAAATATCAAATAAAGTACTTTTTTCTTTTAAATTAATTATAGCTCTTGTTATTGCTATTCCTAAGGGATCAGTAGATTTAACATTAAAAAGTTCACACCAATGAAAAGATGATAGTTCAGATACTCTGATACTAAAATCTTTTACATCAATATTATTTTCTTTATATTGGTTTACTAGATTTTTTGGTACAAACAAATCTATATCAAAACCCATTGGTTTTTTATTCCATCTTTTAATCTCAGCTAAATTTTCCTTATTTTCATATTTAGTAGTCCAGTATATTCCTAGTGTATCAATGACAACTATTCCTAGGTTTTTTTTAACTTCAGGCTCAAGTTTTGCAATTTCTTCTAAAAAAACACCAATTGTATATGATTTACCATAACCTCTTTTTCCGCAGATCAATGTAACATGAGGCTTTAAAACATCAATAAAGACATTAGAGCCAAGAGAAGAATCAAGAGCATAGTATCTGCCGATGTTCAATTTTCCTTTTTCACTTTTATTTCTTCGTCCAAGGACATAGCTTTTATTAGTAACACCTGTGAGATCCTCAGTTTCATTTAACATGATTAACACACCCACTCTATAATATTAACACGAATCAATCAAAATGTATCATTATATATTTTATGTTATGATGATAACAAAATGACATTTTTTCTGTTATTATTTGTTACATAACAGTTATAAAAAAAAATCATAGTATTAACTCTAAAAAAAAGAAAAATAATTTTAAAAATAGTGAGAGTGCATGCAAAAAAACAAATGTCTATATAACTCATTCAGAAGATATGGGAAAAAAACAATAAAGATAAACTGCAGGAACTGTGAAATTGGTAACTCAACAATATTTGATAGAACCTGCAGAAAAAACATATTTAAGATAATTCAAAAAGAAAACACAGTAGATAGGTTGATACTTAATCATGCCTACGTAAAGGTTTTTGAAGGGAGAGAAATAGAGATAATAAAAGACCTAAATACTTTTCTTGAAAATATAAATGCATATAATCATTTAAAGCTGCCAAGTAAAAACAAAAATAAATGTAAAGAATGTAATCTTGAAAGATACAATAAAATTAAGAAAATAATTGAAATAACAAACTATGATCCATTCAATGGATTTATTCTTTTAAAAAAATACTACAAAGAAAATAACAATAATGATAGCTTTTGTAAAAAATGTAATGCAGAATTCAAAAAAATTATAGAAGAAATGCTATCAAAAGGAAAAATAGATAGATATTTACAAAATCAAAACGAAGACAAAGAAATATTTTATCGTAACTATATAAGACCATATGTACGGCCTGGTTTTATTGATTCATATATAAGGCTTGCTCCACCGCCGGATGCAGTATTTCTTGAATCATATGAAGTTAAAAGAGACCGAAGAAGACCAATGAATGTTACACATTACACTCTAAAATCAAGACCTGAAAAATTATATTTTGTAATACCATCTGAATATGAGCTACCGCAAAAAGAACTATTTTTACTAGAGAAAGTAAGAGGATATCTATCAAGTCACAGACCAAAAGATGCATCATTTATGGATGCTGAATCAGCTAGAGAATATTTTCAAAAACTAGGAAAAAAAATCATAACAGAATTCAAAGAAAAAGAAAAAATTGATCTAAATATGAGTAGGTTAGATTATTTATCTGATGTTTTTTCTAGGTATACAGCTGGTTTTGGAATAATAGAAGATTTACTACTTGATAAAAGAATACAAGATGTATATGTGAATGCACCAGTTGTAAATAATCCCCTACATATTGTAGTAGACGGCGAGGAATTCACATCAAACATATTTTTATCAAATGGAGATATCGATGCCCTGGCATCAAGATTTAGAACTCTCTCAGGACGCGCTTTTTCTGAAGCATCACCTGTACTTGACATGGATCTAGAGTCATATCATACAAGAGTTGCAGCAATATCAAACCCGTTGACTCCTAAAGGAATAGCCTTTGCTTTAAGAAGACACAGGCAGAAACCATGGACGCTAGCTCACTTCATAAAAAACAAGATGATATCACCCGAGGCAGCTGGTTTTCTAAGTTATTTAATAGACGGCCAGGCATCATTACTAATTGCCGGTAGTAGAGGAGCAGGAAAAACATCTCTACTAAACTCATTGATTCTTGAAATACCGCAAAGATTCAGAGTGTTGACAATAGAAGACACACCAGAAATTCCAGTTGAGATATTACAAAAAAACGGCTACAAGATACAATCACTTATAACAAAATCAATTGGAGCTAGCAATGCATCCACTGAAATAGGGCCTACTGAAGCCCTAAGAACAGCACTTAGACTTGGCGAATCTGTATTAATACTAGGAGAGGTAAGAGGAGTCGAAGCAAAAGTACTATTTGAAGCAATGAGAGTTGGTGCGGCAGGAAACTTGATAATGGGGACGATACATGGATCAACAACCCGTGATGTATATGAAAGAGTAGTGTATGATATAGGAGTTCCATCAACATCTTTTAAAGCAGTAGATGCAGTAGTAATTGCTGCACCAATAAGAGCAGAGGGAGGAGTAGAACGAAAAAGAAGGGTTGTACAAATCTCAGAGATCACAAAAACAGGATGGACAAAAAATCCAGATCCAGATGAAGTATTCCAAGATACAATGGTATATGATGCATCAAAGGACTTATTGAGATCAACAGATCTACTTGATATGGGGCAATCCCAGATAATTGAAAATATTTCAAAAAAATGGGGGATATCAGTTGAAAGATCGCTACAAAACATTAGACTCAGAACAGAAATTAAAAAGATTATTGTAAAAAAAGCTGAAGAAAAACCAATTCTACTTGAGGCCGAAGCAAACCGTGATGCAAACAATGCTTTTTGGATGTTTCTTGAAGAAAGTAAGAGAAGAGACAAGAAAGTCAACTACAACAAAGTAAAACAAATGTGGGAAGAATGGTTTGAAAAATATTCTGAGAATATATAATGAGCGAAGAAAACTGGTATGAATTGTTTATAAAATTTTCAAAGAAGAATTTTTCATGGATGCTTAAAGAAAATCAAAAAACTAAAAATAAAATTAAAAAAATTTTCAATCAAGAATATCTAGAGAATCTGAATTTTACAGGCTTAGAAGTAACGACTTACGATATTTTACTAGCCTCATATGCTGTAGCTTTTTTATCCTTTATTGCCTTATTTTTAGTAGATCTACTTATAATAATTGTTTATAGTTCAGATATTGCTAGTCTAGATCTACTGACAATCTTCTTAATGTTTTCAATGACAATTATCTTACCTATTGTATTACTAAATTTAATAGTAAGTTATCCTAAGACCTATGCTAAATATATTAAAATACATTCTTTAGGTGATATCCCCGAGATTCTTTCTTATCTAGTAATGTACATAAAACTTGTACCAAACCTTGAAAACAGTGTAAAATTTGCTGCATCTGAATCAAATACACAACTAGCAAAGGATTTTAGAAAAATGCTATGGGATATGCAAATAAGAACATACCATGGAATAGATGATGCACTTACTGATTTTGCAGATCAATGGGGAAAATGGAGTGAATATTTTAAAAGATCTCTACATCTTATAAGAAGTTCAATTCAGGAGAGAAACGAAGCATCAAGGATGGTTACATTAAACCGTGCTCTTGATGTTGCATTAGACGGAACCCAAGAGATGATGAACAAGTTTGCAAACAGCCTGCATCAACCAGCGATGGTCATATATTCAATAGGAATAATGATACCTTTATCACTAGTTGCAATGCTTCCAGCAGCAGGTCTAGTTGGTCTAAAAATTACAATTATTCAAGTTTTCTTCTTATATGATATAATCCTTCCTTTGTTTATTTTCTTTTACACAAGAAAAATACTTCTTCAAAGACCTGCAACATTTAACCCTCCAAACATACCAAGTGATCATCCAGAACTTAAACATATAAATAAAAAAAGGAGATTGACAATAGCAATTATATCAGGTGCAATTGTAGCTCTACCTGGTATATTTTTTATGATTCTCCCGTTATTTATCAAAAGTAACACAACAAATCCTTTATTGAATTTTATAATAAGCCCAAACGGGCTGAATTCATATTTTCCTGTAACACTTTTCATAATATGGGGTTTTGCATTAACTGTTAGCTTGTATGCACTAAGTGTATACCGGCCATATAAAAAGGTTCGAGATGATATCAAGCAAATAGAAAAAGAATTCAGTGATGCATTATACATACTAGGAAAAAGAATATCTGAAGAAAAATCTCCTGAAGAAAGCTTTATGTATGCAGCACACACAATGAAAGGATCAAAGATCTCAGAAGTTTTTAATAAGACTGGTTACAACCTAACAGCGATGCATACAAATCTTCGCGATTCAATGTTTGATTATGAATATGGATCCTTAAAATATGTATATTCAGATAGAATCAAGGCTATTATGAGGCTTTTTGTTGAAGGAATTAAAAAAAGCCAAAGAGCAGTCAGTATTTCTATAATTAAAATTGCAGACCACCTAAAAGCACTCCAGGAAGTAGAAAAAAAGATAAAAGACACACTTTTTTCACTAACTTCAACTCTTAGATCAACTGTTGCAATCTTTGCACCTTTAATTGGAGCTGTTACACTTTCTATTACAAAGTTGATATCAAATATTATAACAAACATATCTGATAAACTACCGTCTGATTCAGCTATGGGCTTAGCATCAGGACTTCCCGGTGTTACAGATTCCTTTTCACTAGAAAATATTAGAACTGAATATTTTGTTCTAGTAATTGGGATCTATATCTTAGAACTGATCTTTTTACTTGTAAGATTTAGCAATGGAATAGATGAAGGCGATGATAAAGCATCATATATGTATTCACTAGGAAAAATGATGCCGACATCAATAACTGTTTTTTCTTTAACAGTAATATTAGGACAAATTTTATTCGCCAGAATTTTCCCAGGATAAAAATCTATTTTTTTTAGAAATAGTTAATTAAAGCTTTATTATTTGTCTTAAACAGATGAGGAAATTATTATGCAAAATAATTGTGTAAAATGTGGGTCGCCTTTAGGTGAAGGGCAAAAATTTTGTACTAATTGTGGTGCAAAAGTTCTTGATTCTCAAGTGCCTGCATCAAATGAAATTAATAATCAAAACTATGAAAACCAAAACTCTCAAATGCCGCCTGCTCAGGGTTATCATAATACTCAGATACCGTCAAAATCTTCAAAAAAACCAGATAAAAAACTTATAGCAGTTATTTTAGCTGTTGTAGTAGCAGTTGTTGTAATAGCCGCAGTTGTCTTTGGAATTTTTGGTGGAGAAATGTTAAATTCTGAAGAAAGTAAATTTGTAGGAACCTGGGAATATTCAGTGATGGGAATGAGTGTTCAGTATAAGTTCAATTCAGATAATACTATGGATGTAGGTTCTATGGGCCAACTTTCTGAGGTTGGAACATGGAAAGTTGAAAATAATAAATTAGTTATATCGTCAACAACCCAAGTGACTAGTACTGTTACGGAAGGTTCTTATGATTACAGTTTTTCAAATGGCGGAAACAAGCTTACTCTGACAATGAATGGCTATGATATAACTTTCACAAAAAAATAATTTTTTTTTATTTTTGATTGATTTCAATGAACTTTTCAAAGGATCTATCATAGGTTTTTTCAATATCATCAGGAAAACAACAAGCTGGTAGTTCGTTTCTGCTTAAATGATAACGAAGACATTCACAGCACATTCCCTTCTTATCACAAGGATAAGTACAATTGCATTTTATCTTATTTTCATCAACCTTACACTCAACCATTTGTTTTTATTCCTCCTAATCTGAAACAAGTTTCATAAAATCCTCTTCACTTATAATATTTAGGTCTAATTTTTTTGCTTTATCATATTTACTACCCGGGTTTTCACCGACAACTACATAATCAAGGTTCTTACTAATTGCTGATTTAACCATGCCGCCTTTCTTTTTTACAAGATCAGAAGCATCAGTCCTGCTAAGATTATTAAGTCCACCTGTAAACAAAAAAGTTTTACCATCAAGCAATTGTTTTTCAGATGATTTTTCTTTTTCTGTTTTGACACCATATTTTTTTAATTTTTCAATGAGTTTAATGTTTTCATCCGTTGCAAAAAAAGTAGCAATAGACTCAGCTGATTTATCACCAAGACCATCTATTTTTTTGAGTTCTTCTTCGGTTGCTTTTGATAGGTCATCAAGTGAATTATATTTTGATGCTAATAATTGAGATGCGTATTTTCCAACATGCCTGATACCAAGACCATATATCAATCTAGATAAATCCTGTTTTTTACTTTTTTCAAGTGAATCAATTAGATTCTCAGCTGATTTATCTTTAAAACCTTCTAGTTTTAGAATATTTTCTTTTTTAAGAGTATATAGATCTGCAATGTTTTCGATCATTCCTTTATCAAGAAGTTTATCTATAGTTGATTCACCCAGATGATCAATATCCATAGCATTTCTAGATGCATAATATATAATTCTCCATTTTAGCCTTGCCGGACACATCTTATTTGGACATCTTATAGCAACTTCATCTTCAGGTCTAACTAGCTTTGTGTTGCACACTGGACAATTCTTAGGTATTTCTTTTTTCTTCTCTGAACCATCTCTTTTATCTTCAATACTTTTAACAACTTGAGGAATTACATCTCCGCTTCTTTCAACAAGAACATGATCTCTAATTCGAACATCTTTTCTTTCAAGCTCATCAAAATTATGTAAAGTAGCCCGAGATACAGTAACGCCACCAACTTCAACAGGTTCTAAAATTGCAACAGGTGTTACAGCACCAGTTCTACCAACTTGAATATCTATATCATTTAATTTTGTTGTTGCCTGTTTTGCTTTAAACTTAAATGAAATTGCCCATCGAGGATTTTTTGATGTAGAACCAAGTTTTTCTTGTTTTTCAATTGAATTGACTTTTATTACTGTCCCATCGATTTCATAATCAAAGCTGTCTCTTTTTTCTTCGAGTTTTTTACAATATTCAATTGCTTCATCGATGTTTTTTACCTTTTTTAAATGTGCACTAATCTTAAAACCAGCTTCTTTAAGCATTTCCATTGCTTCTTTATGTGTTTTAAAATTTTTCTCAGAATGAGCTAGATAATAAATAAATATATCAAGAGGTCGATCTGCTACAATTTTTGGGTCGAGCTGTCTTAATGAACCAGCTGCCGCGTTACGAGGATTTGCAAAAACATTTCCATCTTTTTTTTCTTGATCTTTATTATATTTTTTAAAGCCAGAGATAGGCATTATAACTTCGCCTCTGACCTCAATATTTTTTAATGTTTTTTCTCTGAGTTTCAATGGAATACTATGAATGGTTTTTAGATTTAAAGTTACATCATCACCTTTTACACCATCTCCACGAGTAGCACCTCGAACAAATTTTCCATCCTCATATATTAAGGCTACACTTGCTCCATCAAATTTTGGTTCCACAACATATTCTACATCGCCAACATTTTTTTTAACTCGTTCATCAAACTCACGTAATTCATCAAAAGTATAGGTGTTTGCTAGTGACAACATGGGAACTATGTGTTCAACTGTTTCAAATTCATCAATAGGTTCCTCACCGACTCTTTGAGTAGGTGAATCTGATGTAACTAAATCAGGATATTTTTCTTCAAGTTTTTCAAGTTTTTTCAATAGCTGATCATATTCATAATCAGAAATAACAGGATTATTATCTACATAGTATTTATAGTTATGATAGTTTATTTTTTCTTTTAAATCCTTGATTTTTTTTTCTGCTTGTTTTTTATTCATAATAAATGTTCACATCCCAAGAATCTTTTTGATTTCTTTTAGGCTCTTTGTGTTGATGACATCATTTTTTTCAAGCCAACCTCTTCTAGCTGTTGAAATACCATATTTAATATAATCCAAATGTTCTGTGTTGTGTGCATCAGTATTAATAACTATTTTTATACCGCGCTCTTTTGCAATTTTTGTATGAAAATCATTAAGATCGAGTCTATCAGGAAAAGAGTTTATCTCCATATAAGTATCAGTTTCTTTTGCTTTTTCAAATATTTTATCAAAATCAATATCAAAGGGCTCTCTAAAACCAATCAATCTACAAGTAGGATGAACAAGAAAAGTTGCATGTTCATTTTCCATTCCTTTTATAATTCTACTTGTCACTTCTTTTTTATCCATTTTAAAATTTGTATGAATGCCTATAGCTACATAATCAAACATCTTTAGGATTTTATTGCTATAATCAAGTTTACCATCTTTTTTTATGTCGCATTCTGTTCCAACAAAAATATGTATATCAGAAATTTTTTTGTTTAACTTTTCAATTTCTTTAATCTTCTTTTTTATTCTATCTTCAGATAATCCTTTTGCTATCTTTAAAGATTGACTGTGATCTGCAATACCAATATACTTGTAACCAATTGATTTCGCACGATTTACCATATCCTCAATTGACTCTGAGCCATCACTATAATTGCTATGTACATGCATATCTCCTTTTATATCATCATATTCAATTAACTTTGGAAGTTTATTTTTTCTTGCTTTTTGTATTTCCCCTCTATTTTCTCTCAGTTCAGGTTCAATAAAGAAAAGATTTAATTTTTTGTAAATATCTATTTCATTTTTTCCAACAATATATTGATCTGTATCTTTTTTAAAAAGACCATATTCATTTAATTTATAACCATTTTTTATTGCAATACTTCTCATTTTTACGTTGTGTTCTTTACTACCAGTAAAATATTGAAGAGCAGAACCAAAACTATCATCAGAAACAACTCTCAGGTCAACCTGAAGGTTATCTTTGAGAATAACACTTGTTTTTGTTTTACCCTTTAGAAGGACTGTTTTAACATTATCATAATCTACAAAATAATCCATTACAAAATCAGGGTCATCTGATGAAGCAAGAATATCTAAATCGCCTATTGTTTCTTTCCTGCGTCTGAGACTACCTGCTAGATTTAATCTTATTATTTTTTTACATTTTTTAAGATAATCTAAATAATTATTACCATCCTCATATGCAACATTCAAAAGAACTCTTCCACTGGTTTTTTCTTTCATTTTAATTCCGCGTAATATGTTTTTTTCAGTGATTTCACCAAAGTTATCAAGATCTCTTAGTTTGCCATTTGAAGCAGCTTTTTTTAATTGGTCAATACTAGTGATATTTAGTTTTTTATAAAGAACAGATACCTTTTTAGGACCCATACCAGGAATTTTAAGCATTTCAAGTAATGCTTCAGGTATTTCCTTTTTCAATTTTTCAAAATATTCAAGTTTACCTGTTTTAACAAGTTCAGTAATTTTTTTAGATATTGCTTTTCCAATGCCTTCTATCTCAGTTAATTTTCCTTCATCAATTATATCTTCAATATTTTCGTCAAGAGTATCAATTTTTTGTGCAGCCATCCTGTAAGCTCTTGTTTTAAAAAAAATCTCTCCTTTGATATCAAGAAGATCAGCTATTTCATATAGAACAGATGCAACCTTGCTATTATCCAAGACTATTCCTCCAAGGTCTTGTTTTTTAGCTCAATAACAATGTTTACGTTGTCACCGTCATTTAGATTTAATTTCTCTCTAAGATAAACTGGTGAGATGAATTCCAAAATATTTGAGTAATGACTTCTGAAAGGAAGAACAATTGAGCCTTTAATACCTTCAATTTCAGCATTAAAACATCTAACTTTTCCAAAAGTCCTGTTTTTGGTTTTAAATTCATTAATTATGATAGCTGAATTATCCTTTAAAAGCCGAAGTTTGTTTTTTTCAATGTATTCTATTTTTACATTGAGGGTCCCTGGATGAGGAATAAAACCAAGTTTTTCTTTAAATTGTAAACGATATCCTTTCTGCTCAGTATAATATCTACCTTCGCCTAGACCTGAAACGACCTGACCTTTGAAATAAATCTTATCTGATAGTTTAAAGATACGGGTGTAATCAATATGTTCATTACTTAGAATATTTTTACCAGAATCAGTAATCTTAATGAGTTGTTTTTTAACACCAAACTCACGTTTGATTAGTTTTTTTTTATCAAGTTCCAAGAGATATCTTGAAGCAGTCTGCTGACTAGTTTTAAGTTTTTTACCGAGTTCATATGAAGAGATCTCAACCTTATTTTTAATTCCACCAAGAAGAGCGATTTCTTTTAAGGTTTGTAACAAATATGGTTTAATTGATATTTTATCCTCCCCGAATTTTTTTTAGATGTTTTCAGCTATTTTTTCACCTTTTTCTGATAATACAAAGCGATTATTCTTTTTTAATATTATACCATTTTTGATAAAATCTTTAAAAATCTTCTTTGCAATAATAGGATGAATGCGGTGTTTTTTTGAAATAACATTAATATCTGATTCCCCACTAACAAAAGCATCAAAGATTGCTTTTCTAAATTTGTTTGAAAGAATATACCCTTCATCCATAAAATTAACCAACATCTTAATTTACATGCTTTACATAAAGTTTTTCAAATAACTATGTTTAATAGAATCCCAAGTGTTCTAAGCGACCAAGAAATTTTAGATATCGCTTTTAAGAGAACACATAAAATAAGTATTGCAGATAAAAATGCTTTTTATCGAAAAAAGAAAACAATTATTGCAAAAACTGAATCGTTCTGTCAAACAATAATTAATTTCTTGGATAGATACGTAAAAAAATTTCCATCGATTGATAATCTACCAACTTTTTATCAAGAGATAATAGACATAAAATTAAACAAGGATAAATTAAAAAAATCACTGGGAGCAGTAGATTGGGCAAAAAAGACCATCGAAAAGATATATAAAACACAAAATAAACAATTTAAAAAAAATAAGGATATAGATTATCTATTAAAAAAACAAAAAGAGATATATGGAAGAGTATCAAGTGTAGTAAAACAAGTAAAAAAAGATCTAGAGCGCTTATCAGAAGCCCAAAAAAAACTAGTCAAATTTCCAATAATCGAGGACATACCAACTATTGTTATTGCTGGTTTTCCAAATGTAGGTAAATCTTCACTTTTAAGATGTATGTCTCATGCAAAACCAACAATTGCAGTATATCCATTTACTACAAAACAAATATATATCGGACACATGAAAAGAACAGAAAGGTTCATAGAAACAAAATTCCAAATAATAGACACACCTGGCCTTCTTGATAGAAAAATAGATAAAAGAAACGATATAGAAAAACAAGCTATTGCTGCATTAAAATATCTTTCAGATATCATTGTTTTTGTAATTGATCCTTCTGAGACCTGCGGATACTCATATAAAGAGCAAAAAAAATTATTATCTGATTTGAAACAAATGTTTGAAAAATCAATTTTTATAATAGTTGAAAATAAATCAGATATTAAAAAAACAAAAGAAGATACTTTTAAGATCAGCTGTGAAAAAAATGAGGGAATAGAAGAATTAATAGATAAAATATTTAAAGTTTATAAAGAAAAGGACTAAAGACCTTCTTTTTTCTTTTTGATCATTATCGTTATTAGTGAAGAAATAATTATTGCTATTGCTAGTAATACAAAGAAGATTATTGATTCAATTATTGGAAACTGTGAAACATTTACCTTACCGCTTTCTGACACATATGTTTTTCCAGAAATATCCTCGATAAGTGTATAAAATTTATAGTAACCATTGCCATTTGGTGAATTAAATTCCCATTTGAAAGGTCCTTCAGTTAAAGTTTCATCAAATTGTGTCCAGTTTTCATCCCAAGTTTTATCATCATTTGAATATTTGTAGAATAATTTGATACTATTTACATCTATTTTGTCTAGATTCTTAGTTTTAATTTCAAACTTATCATCTGTTTGGAATTCAGAAAACTCAGATAGATCAAGATATGAGTGGCTTGCATTTAGATTTTTTATTATTACCGCAGCAAGAGATTCATCTGTTTCAAATTCATTACCAGCTAGATCTGTGATTTTAAAATAAACTATATATTCCTTACCTTTTTCTAAGTCAACCCAGATATCATCAGGTACGGTCCATTGAACTGTATCTGTATCTTCATTGATGTCTTCTTTGATTAAAGTCCAATCAGTTTGGTTTTTAAAATCCATTTTATAATAAAGGCTGTCAAGTTTAAAGTCATCACTGATGTCTAAAGGTAACGTAGGTAGTTCACTACTTGTATAAGAACCAAGTACACTTACAAAAGAAGGTTTATTTTCATCAAACAAGAAAATAACACCTTTATCATCGCTGATTGGTTCATAGTTTAATGCATTATCACATGCGATAGATATAAGATTATAATATCCGCTATCAATAGATCCTTCTGAACCAAAATACCAGTTGAAAATTGATTCTTCTTTAGTATAATTGATCCATTCACCCCATGGTCCTTCAGGTGAATTACTATATCTATATTTTAAAATTACGTCTTTTATACCGCTATCGCCGACATCGCTTGCTTCAACATTTAATGCAAATTGATCTGTGTATTTATTGTTGTTGATATCATCTTTATTAACAATCTCAGAAACAGGTGCATCTCCATCAAAATTAAAAGTAATCCATGAGGTATTTGCAACATTGCCTGCAAGATCAGATATCTTAAAGGAAATTTTTACAAGTTCTTTTATATCTATATCTGACTCAGATATTTTTGCTGTAATAGTTGCTTTTTTAACACCAGATCTATAATCAGAAAAAGTATCAATCCAATCAGAAGTTGTAGCCGAAGTTTCACCATTAGGAATATATGTTAATTTGTATTTTCCACTTGAGATATCAAGTCCAGATTCAACCCAGCCATCTGCTTGATCTTCAACAGACACTGAATACTCTGAAAGGTCCTCATTAACCCAAGCTTCTTTTTTTGTAACAGAAAAAATCGGTGCTTTGTTTTCTTTTAACCAACTAACAGACCATGAGTTCAAATGAGGATAAGCTTCTTTTTGTTTTCCAATGTTAAAATCAGCAAAAAGCTTTATTTTTTTCTTATTTAAAGATGAGATATTGTTGCTTGAACCATTTATGTCTGAAAAGCCTTCAATATTCTTTTCATCTTGATCAAGTATGTCAAATAAAATAGTGTTATTCTCAGTTGATTTTATATCTGCATCAAATGTTCTCCACCAATATCCCTTTGGTATCTCAATTGTATTAGATTTAATTGAACCCTCAAGATTCTTCTGATAGTTGCCAACACAATAAATTCCACCGCTTAAACCACTGAGGTTATGTGTGGCACTAATAATGAGCATTCCATCAGCATATATAGGTGATGCATAAATTGTAGCAGGTGATAAAAGATAGTATTCTCCTGGTTTTTCAAGTTTGAAGAACCAATCGGGTTTAACTAATTGAGTTTGCTCTATATCAAAGCAGAATATCTTATCGGTCTTGATAACATAAACCTTGTTTCCAACAACAGTTGGTGTTGTACAATAAGTACCAGGCATAATTGAATTATTAGCTAGAGTATAAGACCATTTTTCGTTTCCAGTATTTGGATTCAGTGAATAAAAAGTACCATTTGATGAAAGAACAAATAAGTTATCATCATGATAAACAGGACTAGTGATTGGTGCTGAAGTAAATATTCCATTTAAAAGGTTTGTGAAAGATATTTTAGGTGTGGCAAGTGTTTTATTCCATAAAACTGCTCCATTACTTGAATCAAAGGCCATTAGCATGTTTTTTCCAGAGGAAAAAAGAGTATCTCTCTGGTTACATGTAACAAATACTTTGCCATCTGCATAAACTGGAGAAGATTTGCCGATAAGCCCATATGGTGATCCAGTGGAAACATTCCAAAGTTGTTCACCAGAATAAAGATCAAAGGCAAAAAGATTGTTTCCATTTATATTCTGACATGCCGCAAAAATCTTGTCATTAGCAACCGCTGGAGTTGAATGACTTGCAGCAGGTAATTCAATTGGATCATATAGTTCTTCACCATTTGCCTCATCTAAAACATATAATTTACTTTGAGTTTTAAGTATCGAACTAAAAACAGAGAAAAATGGTGTGTCAAAAATATCGCCACTGCAAGAACTAATAATCACGTTCCCATCGTATAATGTAGGTGCAGAAGTAAATGCAACTTTAGACTTTGATGGTACATATTTCCATATCTCTTGTTTTAAATTTGATTTATTGAGTGCACAAACAAAATTATTACTGTTTGCATTTGTACCAAAAATGACATTATCATCAGATAGCGCTAAAGAAGTATCTACTACATAACTACTATCACTAGAGTCATGAGATTGTTGAAAAGCTTCACTAGGATCTGCGATTTCATCAAAACAATGAATCATTTTTTCTGCTGAAGAAATATAAATTTTTCCATCAGATACGACAGGTGCTCTAAAACCTCCGCCATATCTTTCAAGATCTGAAAACCAATAATATCCGGATGGTTTACTAGTTAAAGGTTCTTCATAACTGTATCTATTATTATCTGGAGTTTTACCATATAAAGGCCAATCGCCAAAGAAACTGTCTATCTGTATTTTTTCGCCAACATTTTTTAAACCTAAAGTTTCTTCTGTATGTAATGACCCCGTGAATTCATCATTAAAACCTGACTTTCTTTTATATATAACTGACCAGCTGTCAAGACGAGGTGTTTTTGATATACTATTTGTTTGAAGAGTAGCTCTAATTGAAATTTCACTATTTTTAAGTGAAGAAATATCCATTGGAGAACTTTTACTTTTAAAACCATCAATAGTTTCTCCATTTTTATTTAATACTTCAACCGTAATATTAAATGTCGAACTTGACTTTGTCCCATCCCAGATAACTTTATCCCATTCTAAAAGATTTGTGGGAGAAATTGGTTTGGATGTTACAACACCATTTTGAACATATCCGTATTCAGTTGTCAAACTCAGGTTTATATAATCTGTATTTAACTTTGGAATGTCATTGCCTGTAGGATTACCTACAATAATTAGATCAATAATTCCATTATTGTTTACATATTCGTCTGGGTTAAAAAAAATGCTTATATCTGGATTTGTATCCTCAAACCTTGATTCTTGATATGATATACTTGACTGAAAGTCCCAATTTTTAAAAGTAGAACCATAATTCCAAAAATATATGCTGATGCTATCTAAATTTGCACCTGCATCATATTTACCAAACCACCATTTTAAAGTCAAAGATTCAATTTCTTTTAAATCACGTGAAATTTTAAACCTAAATCGATGAATAGGAGATGAAACCATATCTGTTGCTTGGATCTTTGATCCCCAGGAGCTAAAGTAGGTATTGGCATTATCTTTTAGATCTAGATTGCCAATTTTGTTTTTATCTTGAATGTCAGTTTCAAGGCCTATATCAGGGCCTCTTAATTGATTAATGCCGCTGGTGAAAAAACGCTCTGTATACCATAAATCGACGCTATCAGGTTTATGATCATAATCAAACGGGATGGGTTCCTGACTTTGAGCTAAAATAAAACGATCTAATGAAGTTTCTAAAGTACAATCCTCTGTCTTTTCATTATCAATATATGTGTAATCATAGAAATCGTCATTGAAATAACCTTCGTTTGAATTTTCTCCTTGTGTTGTAGCAGACGTAAAAATTGCTAGATTTACACTAGAAAATAAGATAAAAACTACAAACAAACTAATAATTCTTTTAAACGAAATTTTAGGCTTCATACGATACCTCTGTATAACTTAATCTATTATATATGTTAATATTTATTATTAGTTTAACATATTTATATAGTTTATGGTTTTATATAATTATTTGTATTTTACAATTATCTGAATATCCATAACATTGGTACCGGTTGGAGAAGTGATAAATAGATCGCTGATTTTTTTAAAAAAATTATAGGAATCATTGTTTTTTAGATATTTTTTAGTATCTAAATTAAGCTTTTTAGCCTTTTTTAAGGAGTTTTTATCTGCTATTGCTCCAGCTGCATCAGACATACCATCAACACCATCAGTAGCAAAAGAGGAAAATACAATATTTTCAGAGGAAATGCAATCAACAGAAGCAAGGACCATTTCCTGGTTTCTCCCGCCTTGACCATCTCCAGTAATAGTAACAGTAGTTTCTCCACCTGAGATAAAAATCATTTTTTCAGCGTATGTCTTAAAACCTAATGCTTTTTCAACTAAAAACCGAGATACTTCTCTTGCTTCACCCTCAAGAGACGTTGTAACAAGCATAGATTTATAATTAAGTTCTTCAGCTTTTTCAAATGCAGATTTACAAGCTAAAGAATTATTTGCAACTATAAAATTAGATACATTATCAAATATAGGGTCATCAAAATCCGGAGTCTCCTCTATTTCTTTATTAATGCCGCTATTTATGATAGCTTTAACTTCATTTGGTATTTTACTCCAAATATTATAATTAATTAGGATTTTTTTTGAATTTGAATAAGTTGTCGAATCTGGATAAGTAGGCCCTGATGCAATAAAATCAAGTGGATCATTAATTATATCTGATATAACTAAAGAAATAGTTTTACATAAAACATCCTTAATTAGCTGACCGCCTTTAACTTCAGATAAATGTTTCCTAATAGTATTGATCTCTTTTATATCTGCACCAGATTTCAAAAGTAAATCAGTAGTTTTCTGCATACTTTTCAGGCTTACTTTTGGTTTACAAAGTAAAGCAGATCCCCCTCCAGAGATTAGAACTATAAGTAGATCTTTTGAATGACAATCTTTAACTAAATCAATAATTTTTTTTGCAGCAGCTATACTATTTTCATCAGGAATAGGATGGCTTGCAGTAATTGTTTCAATATTTTCAAAATCAAGTTTTTTATTTACTTCGTTTGTTACAACTATTCCTTTTTTAACTTCAGTTGAATCACAAACTGCTTTTGACATACCAATACTTGCTTTTCCAAAAGAAACTAAATAAATATTATCAAAATCAGTTAAGTCAAATACTTTATTATCAATTGATATTTTATTTTCATTAAAAATCTTTTTAACAGAGTTATAGGGATCAACAGATTCCAAAGCACTACTAAGAATATCAAGAATATCTTTTCTAATGCCTTTTAACTTTTCACCCTCACCATTCTCAATTATTTCTTTATAGTTTTTAAATAACATAAACTAAAATCATATATCATTGATTAAACTTTAACTGTTTCATCAAATTCTTTCTCATTTTCCGGTTACCTGAAAAACCCTTCATGGTTCGCTTCATCATATTATAATATTTTAAAAGCTCTTTTACATTTTTATTTTCTACACCAGCACCTCTAGCTATCCTTTTAACCCTAGATGATCTAACAATATTAGGATTACTCATCTCCTCATCAGTCATTGAATCCATAATAATCTTAAATTTATCCATCTTTTGTTCAGTATCCACCATTTGTTTATCTTTGATCTTTCCTTTACCTGGAAACCCACCAGGCAACATCTCAGATATTTTTTTAAGTGAGCCCATATTTGCAAGCATGTCCATTTGATCATACATGTCATGCAGTGTGAACTTACCAGACATGAGTCTCTTAGCCGTTTTTTCTGCATCTTTTCCTTTGAGGCTTTCTTCTGCTTTTTCAATAAGTGATTTAATATCACCCATTCCAAGAAGGCGTGATATAAAACCAGCTGGATCAAATTTTTCAAAATCAGTAGGATGTTCGCCGGTTCCAATAAAAACAATAGGTGCATCCACTTCAGATGCAGCACTTAATGCACCACCACCTTTAGCTGTACCATCAAGCTTTGTTAGAATAATACCTGTTATATCAACGGCATCGTTAAATGCTTTAGCCTGAGGGCCTGCTTGTTGGCCGACAGCTGCATCAATAACAAGAATTTTTTCATCTGGCTTAGTTACCTTAAAAATCTCTGTCATTTCATTTATTAAATCTTTTTCTAGTTTATGTCTACCAGATGTATCAACAATTATAACATCATTACTTTTCTCAAGCTCTCTAAGTCCTTTTTTTACAACTTTTACTGCATCTTTTTCTTTTTTATCTCCATAAAAAGGAACTTTTACTTGCTCGGCAAGTTGTTTTAACTGATCATAAGCAGCAGGTCTATGCACATCACCAGCAATAACTGCAGGTCTAAGACCCTTTTTCTTAAAGTAAGTTGCAAGCTTACCACACGTAGTAGTATTATGTACAATTATACCATCTGCAATAAAACTATGATTATCTTCAACTGTAAAATCATAAACATACTCTGGTGAACCACTTTTTTTAATATCACGGACTTTTATCCAACATACATCTGAAACAGCTAAGTTATTAAGAAAAATTAAAGATTTCCTACTTGACTTTTTTTGATATTCCAACGATTTTTGAAGATATGCTCTCCCAAAAGAGCTTAACTGTATAGACTCTTGATTATCATCAATAAAACCTTGTTGCCTGAAACGCGAACACAAAGCATTTACAAAACCAGAATTATACTCATTATAAGGATCCCCTTCATTGTTAAAAATTTTTAGAATCTTCAGTGAATCACCATATGATTTTTTTCTATAAAATGACAATAATTTTGATAACGACTCCCTAGATATCATTCCTTTTTTTTCATAGATACCATAACTTTTCAATGCTTCATCTTGAATTTTACCTATTGAATGACCTAATGATTCACGCAAATTTTTTAATAAATTTCCAACAGGTATCATATCATGTTTACCACAGCCTTGTCTCATACCCATTTTAAGAAATCTAGATAAACGAGTTTTTTTTCGTGTTAATACTGAACCAAAATATTTGCAAAATGATTCAGCATATCTTGCTTGCATACACAACTTCCAATAATCTAAACCATTCACCTTTTTTTTCGAAATTGTAGAAAAAATACTATAACGTCTTAACAAGATGTTTAACTGTTTAATCAACATTCTACTTTCTGAAGTAATTGCAATATTGCGATATTTTTTGGTAACATATCCATCACAATCAAAATATGCTCTAATAAATAAGCCCAATACACTATCTGAAGCTGAAAACATATAATCGGGGATACGTAATTTCCTTCCCTTTTTACCATACGGCAGTTCAAAAACAGTATGGAATATTTCAGCTAAAGTCTTAGAAGAAAGAAGAATTCTTTTTACCTTGCCTCTTTTATCCTGTGTTATTGAAGGTGAAATACTAAATAATTTTTCACTAAGATTAACAATCCTTTTAATCAATTCTTTATCAGCATTTGAAATCTCAATAGTCCTATGAGTGATATGTCCATCACCAAAAACATAACCTAAAAATTCTGCAAGATCTTCTGTTAAATAACGGGGAAATAAAACAGATTTTCTAGAGTTGTAACTTTTCAACTTTAACGATTTATCAGAAAAATCATAATTACTAATCAGAGAACAAGGAACTCTACCTTCATTCAAAGACATAGTAAATTTACAATAGTTCCTAGCAGGTTTGATACTAGAGATAGCATTTTTTATCGTACCAAATTTTTTTAAAACTATGTCTTTTGCTTTCTCCTTTGAAAAATAAACATCAAGATTTATTTTCTCCAACTTTGGTAATAAATCAACCTGTTTACTCTCTGTTTGATATTTCCTAGGCACTGCAATGTAATCATCTGATTGAAGTTGATCTGCTCTAGCCTGAAATATCATACCATTCCGCATGATAAAAAAAGGATGCTCTGGAGTAACTCTTACTGAACTATCATTCCCTGAATCCACAAAAATTTCATAGAGTTGTTTTCCATCAAGCCTCCAAACATGAGTAACTTTTTTATTTTCAATTTTTAAATTATTTGGATTAAAAGAAGGTAAATAAAAATCTTTTTTTGAAATATCAATAATTACCCCGTCACCTACAGATTTTTCCTCATTATCAGAAGCAAATTTTTGATAGATAGATCTTGCAGTCTGCATACCTCCACTCCTAAGAGGTAACAAGCTATCAGCATGAACACATTTACCTTGTCCGTATAAACCTACCATCATTATGATCTGTTTTTTTACAGGAAGCTCACGGGATTCACCTAAAACATCTACAAGCTCCTCATAAACAATATGAATTACATGCTCACGGCCACTCATACCCGCCGGAGGTTTTTCTTCAAGAGCACGCTTCTCAATTTTTTTTGAGAGATTTAAAACAAGTTTAACATTTACATCAGCTTGTAGAAGGGCTCGTTGAATGTCTCTTACTACTTCTTTAACAAGCTTTTTATCGATATGTACTGCATTTGCTATTTTTTTTAATGTTCCCTTTAAAGAATCTCCTAAATCATCTAGTACCATAATAAATCACAAATAAAAGAGGTAGAATTAAAAACTATCGCTTAATTATTTCTCTTTTTTCCTTATTTTTTGTTCTATCTGAGAGTTTTTTATAGGATTTCAAATTAATTATAATATCTCCCCAATCATCCATCATTTTTTCAATATTTTCTTTTGCTTCTACATAGAAATTACTTAATTTTTCTACTGCATCTGAAAATGCTTCTATTGTATTTGAAAGATCGGTTTCAGTAATAATTCCAATAATTTCATTATTTAAAATTACCGGGAGTTTTTTTATGTTATTTTCTTTCATAATTTTTGCTGCTTTTTCAATTGGAGCAAGTGCATGGATTGTCTTAATACTTGGAGTCATTATCTCAGATACCTTTGTTTCTTTTGGATTTTTATTTTTTAAAATAACTTTTTCTATTGCATCTCTTTCCGTTATAATCCCAACTATGATATCTCTATCTTTCACTACTAAACTTCCGACTTTATTATCACTGTAGATTTTACAAGCTTCATAAACTGTATTGTTACAATCCACATCAACAACATTTTTAGTCATAACTTCTTCAACAAGCATCAAACATCCTCACTTTTTTCTTGGGAAGTATAATACTTTATTGTGTTATAAATATTATCTAATATTGTATCGTCTAATAGAAATATTCCAAAGATATAATTAAAATAAGATTTTATTGAGTAAGTCAAAAATTGTTTAAAAAAATTTAAAACATATTAATTACTAACTAAATTGAAAAATGATATCGAGACCAGAAGCAATTACTCTATTAAAAAAATATATCCACTCTAGTCATAACCTAAAAAGATCTTTTGCAAATGAAGCAATTCTTAAAAAATTAGCAATAAGATTAAATAAAAATGAAGATCTCTGGGGACTTACAGGTCTTTTGCATAATATTGATTATGAATATACTGAAGAAAATCCTGAGGAAAGAGGGAATCTTTCAGAGAAGATTCTAAGTGATTTGTTACCTGAGTCGGGAGTAAATGCAATCAAAGGCAATAATTATCTATATACTGACTATATGCCATTAACTTCCCTTGATAAAGGTCTGATTGCAAGTTCAGAAATTACTGAACTAATTTTTGAAGCGGTAAAATATTGCTATAATAAAAATGAAAAAGAAATAGATTTTATTTTTTTATATACAAAATATAATGATGAAAAGTTCGCCACAAAAATAAAAAGAAAAAAAATTAAAATGATTGTTGATCTTGGTATTCAGGAAGAAGAATTCTTAAAAATAGCCTTAAAATCAATAATTGAGATTAAAGACCAACTTGAAATATAAAATATTGAAAAACTTTATTAACATAAAAGATTCATATAGCATAAATGTTTGATAGTGATTACTGTGAATAAAAAAAATAATCAAGAACAAGAAAAATATATTCGACTTAGGTTGCCAAAGAAAAACAATAATGAGCTTTTTGCAATAGCAGATAGACTGATGGGTGGTTCTAGAATAAAGGTCATTTGCGAAGATGGTAAATCAAGACTAGCTCGAATTCCAGGTAGAATGAAAAGAAGAGCAAGAGTTAGAGCCGGAGATCTAGTAATTATAAAACCTTGGGACATACAAAATGAAAAAGCAGATATTTTATATAGATACAGGAGAACACAAGCAATTGTTCTCAGCCGTAGAAACCTACTTCCTGAGGAAATAGATGTCTTCTAATAATTTTATAAAAGATGAAAAACTAAAAAAACTCGATAGAGAACTTCACTTTATAATTAATAGAACGGGAATTGATAAAAAAACTGAAGATGAGGTTTTTGATAAATTCACGCTTCTTATATTTGATAAATTAATATCCCAAAAAGTTATTGATACACTAGATTTTCCGATATCAACAGGTAAAGAAGGAAATGTTTTTAGAGCAACAACCTCTGATAATAAAATGGTTGCAGTTAAGATTTATAGGATTTCTACAGCAACTTTTAAACATATCTCAAAATATATTATAGGCGATCCGAGATTCAAGTCATTAAGAAAATCAAAAAAAGACATAATATATGTATGGACAAAAAAGGAATTTAAAAATCTTTCAAGATTAAAAAAAATCAATGTTTTAGCACCAAAACCAATACTATCAATCAAAAATGTTTTAATTATGGAATATATTGGAAACAAGGAAAGACCTGCGCCTTTATTAAAAGACATAAAACTCAAGGAGCCAGAAAAAATATTTGACAAAATAATAAAATATTTGAGCGATATGTATAAAAAAGCAAATTTAGTACATGGAGATCTAAGTGCTTATAATATATTATTTTATGATAATGAACCATATCTAATAGACTTAGGTCAATCTGTTCTACTAGAACATCCAAACTCAGATGAATTACTAAGAAGAGATATTAATAATATTGCTAGTTATTTTAAAACATACAAAATAGATATAGATAAAGAAGAAATTTACAATAGAATTACAAATTAAATGAGAGGATATAAATGAATTATCTAAAAATACCATTAGACCGAGTTGCCGTTCTTATTGGCAAAAAAGGAGAAACAAAAAATAAAATCTCAAAGCTTACAGGTTTAGAACTTGATATAGATTCAAAAGAAGGAGAAGTAAAAATAGATGATAAGGACTGTGATCCTTTACTTTTACTGAAGGCACAAAACGTGGTTAAGGCAATTGGTAGAGGTTTTTCACCTCATAATGCGCTACTATTGCTCAATGATGAAATGGATTTATTTATTTTTGATATACATGATTTTGTAGGCAAAAAACCTTCACATGTAAAAAGGATTAAAGGCAGAGTTATCGGCAAAAAAGGTAAAACAAAAAGGATAATAGAAGATTTAACTAGTTCAAAGATATCAGTATATGGTCATACGATATCAGTGATTTCGAGTGTTATAAATATTAATATTGTAAAAAAAGCGATTTTAATGATTTTAAGTGGTAGCAAACATGCAACGATTTACCGGTTTTTAGAACAACAAATGAAAGAAGTTAAAAGGATGCAAAAACTAGGTTTTTAAACAGGTAATCTTTTAAACTATTGTTGTATTTCCATCTGCTAATATAAAACATATCACAAAAGCCGTCGTAGCTCAGTTGGTGGAGCACTCGGCTGTTAAAGGACATGAAAGATGTGGGCGCAAATAAAATATATCTAATATAGTCAAGTTGTTAAAACTCATATAAAATAAGTTATAGTTGATCGATAAAAAATAGTTCTTTATCATATAAATATTAAAATATTGCTCTTAAATCTTTCATGATCTTCTGCAGTGACCGAGCGGTCACCGGTTCGAGTCCGGTCGACGGCGCTTTTTATAATTTTATCAAAAAAATTATAAAAATAAAGTTTATTACTTAATGCTAGGTACAGCAAATGAAAAAGAAAATTCTCGTTGTGGATGACGAACCTGACGTTTTAAGATCAGTCAAAGAATGCCTCGAATGTTTGAATATATCTATTTCAGTAGAAGGTGTAGATTCAGCTCATAAATGTTTGAAATATTTAAAAGATTGTAATATACTTCCTGATCTAATACTATTAGACATAATGATGCCGGAGATGAATGGTTGGCAGTTACTGAATAGAATAAAAGAGGTAAATAAATGGAATGATATACCCTTAATATTCCTAACAGCTAAGACAGATGATTTTACAAAAACTTTTGGCAAATCCCAAGCAATAGATTTTATTGAAAAACCCTTTGCTCCAAAGGATTTACAGAATAGAATTATTAATATAATTAAAAACATTGAGAATAATAGTAATTTTGAATAAGATTTTACATAAATACTTAACTAGATATATGTTAAGAGTTAACTACATATCTAATTACATATACATCTAATAAAAAGGTACTTAAATATAATCAATATATCTCAAAAATAGAAGGAATCGGGCTGGTAGTTTTTTGTTTGATTGCATCCCATCCCCTCCTAAAGAGGTAAAATTAAAAACCTAGCCCTCCTTCTTTTTGTATGATTTTTGATTAAAAATAGAGATGTTTGTTATGAAAGATGAATCACTAATAGAATTAAAAGAAAAGCTAAAAAATGGAATCACAAAAGAAAATGATTATAAAAAGGGATTTGAAAAAGGTATAGATGAATCCTTTAAGTTATTTAGTAAATATGCTAAAAATTATTCTAAATACTATAATAACATTAAATTACTACTGAAAGAAGATAAAAGGACTTGGAAAAAATGGATAGAGTTTTATGATAAACAAAAAAATATTAATAAAGAAAATTATTTGAATATCTATAACAAATGGCTTTTTGACTATTTTTTTAATTTTTCTACAGAAAATGAACTAAAATTTGAATTATAAGACATTTTAAAACTTTGTAAAAAATTAAATACTTTTGATTAATGGTAAATAATATGGCAGATAATAAAGATGAAAAATCTAGACAGAAAAAAACAGCTTATACAATGGAAGATGCAATGAAAATTGCCGATGATATATTTGCTTTAAATAGTGAAAAAAAATATAATGTAGGTGCATTTATTTATGGATTAGCTTTTGCACTTGAATATGCAGTATTTTCATACAAGATACCACAGCAGCAAATAGCTATGATTAAAAGAGATTGTAGAAAATACTTAAAAGAAATGGAAAAATTGAAGAAAAATAAGGATTGATTTCAAATTAAATAGACAAATTTTTTTATATGCATATTCACATAATTATGCATCCATAAAATATATAAAAGTATAATACATTTTTTAATTTGGAAAGCAGGATTTGGTAATTTAATTATTATCATATAAAATAGGATTGGTGTTAGATGATGGGATGTGAAACTAAAAGTAATGTTAAGTTGGATTATATCCAAGATTTTGAAATGATGTTCGAGAGGTTGAAATTTAATCGCCCTCGCGAAGCTGCTGTATATTATGTTACTCTAATAATAGATTGTCCAAGAGAATTTTCTGAATTTTTGAAAATAGCTCATGAGTTTGCAAATATCACCCGAAGGCCGCTTGAAACTGGTAGGGCATGCCTGATGAGAAATGGTATTATTGCAAAAGTTTTATTTTCAAATGAATCAGAGCATGATTTTGGTAGGGAAAGTTATCTACCAGTTCATCCTCGTGCTATATGGGAAGACATAAAAAACGATTTGAAAGGATTTATTGCAGAAACAACATACAAAGTAATTGAGGATCGCTTAAAAACCTATGATGAGTTTTATAAAACTAATTTTGAAAAATATGGAATTAAACTCAAAAGAAATGGAAATGTTACATTACAATATAACGGTAAATGGATTCTATATAATATGCTTAACAATTGCCTTGAAAAAAATAATGAACTAAAACTTCAGATCGGTGGAGAACGTCTTTTCAAAGAGCCATTTTTAAAATATTTTAAGAAATTTTTAGATCTTGACAACAAGATACAGTTAATAGTTGATAACAAAAACCATATGGAGATAATAAAAGATCTAGAAAAGACCTACAAAGACAATCTTGAAATAAGGTACTTTAATGAAGATGTACCTGGAACTATGCGTAATTATGTATATGGAAAAGAAATTGCTTTTAATGGCATAAAGATTCTGCCTGAAGAAAATGATGAACCATCATATATTGTTACTGCCTATGTAAACGTTGACGATATTCATGTTCTAGACGAAAAGTTCAATAATCTATGGAATTTAGCAAAAGCAACAGATAAAAAGAAAATTCAAAAAGAAACTTAATTTTTTTTTTATTTAAATCTCACTGTTTCTAAATTCTGCATTGCATTAGTACTAATGTTGAATCTCTTATGAATGCTACTTGAAACGTCTAAACATTTAGATTCTTCGCCATGGCCAAAGATTATTTTTTCAGGTCTAGGTGACATATTATTAACAAAATTTATCAGTTGTCTTCGATCGCTGTGTCCTGAGAAACCATCAACTGTTTCTACGTTCATGTTCATCTTAATATTTATTACATTTCCACCAGTATTAAGAGGTATTTCTTCCCATCCTTTTTGAATTCTTTTACCAACCGTTCCTTCTGCTTGATAACCAACAAATGCAATAGTGTTTTTCTTGTTTTCGGCCCATTCTTTGAAATATTCCATAACAGGACCACCATTCATCATACCGCTAGTTGCTAAAACAACACAAGACTCAGGGTGATCATTGATTATCTTCTTTCTAGTTTCATGACTATCTACTCTTTTAAATATATCAGATAAAAGTGGATTTTGTCCTTTTTGAAATATTTGATTTCTGAGTTTATTGTTTAAATATTCGGGATACGCTGTATGAATAGCTGTTGCTTCCCATATCATACCATCTAAATAGACATTTATTTTTGGTATTTTTTTGGTTCTAACAAGATTTTCAAGCACTATCATTACTTCTTGACTTCGTCCAACAGCAAATACAGGTACCAACAATTTTCCTTTATTATTAAGAGTTCTTTTGATTATATCGCTAAGTTTTTGGGTGGCCTCCTTTCTACTAGGTTGAAAATCTTCTCTACCGCCGTAGGTAGACTCCATAAATATTGCTTCAAGCCGGGGAAAACGATTGATTGCAGGGTTAAAAAGCCAAGTTCTCTCATATTTAATATCACCACTAAAGGCAATATTATATAATCCTTCACCTACATGAAAATGTGCTATTGCAGAGCCTAATATATGGCCTGCGTTATGAAAGGTAAGCCTAACATCGGGTGTTATATCAGTAGTATCGCCATAGTCCATTGTAATACAATGTTTAATTACTTCTCTGATATGTTCAGCTGAATAAGGTATTTTTTTTGCATCAGCTGCAGCTACTTTTAAATAATCCATTTGAAGTAATGTACTCATATCTCTAGTAGGAGTAGTACAATATAATGGTCCATCAAAACCATATTTATATAAAAGTGGTACTAAACCAGAGTGATCAAGATGAGCATGAGTTATCACTACTGCATCTAATGTTTCAAATGGTAAAACCTCAGGAAGGTGAAGATATGGAGTTGTATTATTTGATGAAACATCAACACCACAGTCGATCATAATCTTACTGTCTTGAGTGTGAAGTAAAGCACAAGACCTACCAACCTGGCGAAAACCACCTAAAGCTGTCACTCTAACAAATTTTTCTCCTTTTGATATTCCTCTATGTAATCTGCGACCTATTTTTCTTAGAACCTCTTTTCTCTCTTCACTCATAGATCTAAGATAGTGTCTGATATCTTTAACTGTCTTTGATTGGATTGGCGGAGTTCTAACGATTCTAGGAGACCAATTAATCTTTTTTCTAATCTCATTTAATAGAGCACCTTGTTTTCCAATAGCTATACCAGGTTTCATTGCTTCAATAGTTACTTCACCGATATCAGGTAAAAAATAGATATTTGTGATTTCAGCTTCTTTAGGAATAATTTTTTTAATTTTACGTTCAGCTGTTTCAGTATCAGTGATAACTGAAGGTGCAGGTCTTACTGCAATCCTTTTTTGAAGCATTTTTGCAAGCTGTTTTATCAAATCATCTTTTTTAGCAAATTTATCAGGATGCTTAGTATATATTACTACCAATGCGCCTTCAAATTCAACATTAGATACATCTATACTAGGTGGAATAACAGCTCTTACTTTACCTTTAATTTCTCTTAAAACATCATCTACTGTCATTTTATACCTTTCTTAAATTTTTTAAATAGATTATGGATAAATAATAATTGAATAATTAATTATATACAATATTAGAATAATTTATTTTGATATATTTCTAATCTTTTCTAATCTTTTTTCTACTTCGTCATTAGGAATTCTTTTGAATCCTTCTTTAGTAATAACTACGACATTTGTCATGCCACCCGAAGCAGAATCTCTACTTTTTGCTGAATATATTGCCCTTATAGCAAGGTCTACACCCTCATCAATTGAAAGATTGTCTCTATAATGGTCTTCAAGTACACCATATACAAAAGGTGAGCCTGATCCACCAGATGTATATTTATCTGGAATAGATCCTCCAGCTGCATCAAGTGAATAAACATGACCGCCGTCACTGTCAAATCCTGCTAGAACTAATTGTACATAGTATGGCATGAATTTTCTCTGATTCATTATATTTGACATTAATGTAGCAGCACTTTTCACTGGCATCTTTATGTCGCGTTTTAATCTATATAAATTTGCTTCAGCTGTAAGATATCTTGAAAGTACCTGAAGATCACCAACAAGTCCTGCAGTTGCAAGAGCAAGATGTTCATCAATTTTGTATAATTTTTTCGTTTCTTTATGAGCAATCAAATGACCCATTGTTGCTCTAGTTTCAGTTGCAATTACAACGCCTTCTTTGCACACAATTCCAAGTGTAGTAGTTCCAGTTTTAGTTACTTCATTTGTATTCATAATAAACTCCTCAAAACCAGTCAAATAACAGATAAGAATAATAGACCCTTTATTTATATTTTACGTAAATAGTTAATTATTCACTCGGAAAAAAGTTCAGCGATTTTATCAACTTTGTCTTTCCTTGACATGATTGTCACTTTATCTTCAGAATAAAGCTCAACTACTTCAGTTGGAACTATTATTTTGTTGTCCCGTTCAATAGCAATTACTAAACTTTTGTCAGGCAAACCAATCTTTTTTATTGTTTTTCCTGAATGCTTGGAATTTGTTGATAGAGGCAACCTAAATATTTCTACGTTGTTTCCAACATTCATATAATCTTCAACATTTGGATGTTTAATTGATTTATAGAGATGTTCGGCCATTACTATATTTGGGCTTTTAACCATTTTTACGCCTTTTTCCATGTACATTGGTTTACTTTCTTCCTGATTTACAACAGAAACTAAATTTTTAACACCCTTATTTTTAGCTAATGAAACAACCATTAAATTAGTTGCATCGTCATTAGTTGTTGTGACAAGAACATCTGCTTTTTTTACTTCGGATTCATCAAGAGTTTCTTCTTGAGTTGCATCAGCGTTTATTGCTATAGCATCATACTTTCTAGCAATTTCTTCGCAAGATTCTTGATCTTTATCTATAACAATAACGTTATGATTTCCATCACTAAGAGCTATTTCTGTAAGGCGTCTACCAATTCCGCCGGCTCCAATTATAACAATGTACATCTTGTGCACCTATCCAAGTTACCTTTTTTAACTTTGTTCTGGTAAATTTTTGGCTATTATTAAAGCTTTTGTATGAATTAATTATTATACGTATATTTTTTTAGACTGTATATATACTATTTTAATAATTTAAGTTTAAGACTTAATTAATTTTTATTTCAGATAATTCATAAATATCTAGCCAAATTTTTTAGTTTATAACTTAAAAAATTAATGTATTTAAACTTTTATGTTAAATAATTAAGTATAAAGGGTTATTAATAAATTATGTTATAAATTAACAATATACACGGTATATGTTAACTATGATATTTTATGATAGATAAATTCACATATGGTAAATTAATATTGTAAATATAACTATTTTAATTTTACTTCTTGACGATTTAAGATATTTCTAACAGTACTAGAATGCCAATTACTTGTCTTATCTTTTTTCGAGTGTCTTGTTTTATATCCATTTACATTTAAATATTCAGCAATTTCGTTGTAACTTTTTCCTTCATTTCTTAAATCTCGCATTATTTTTAGCGTTTCTTGTTCTTCAGGATTTGCAATTAACCTAGTATTCTTTTTTCTATTTCCTACTTCATCAGATATTATTTTATATCCAAACGGGGCTTGTCCAAACCATTCATTTTTCATTTTTTGTTTTACACCTGTTCTAATTTTCACTGCTAGTTGTTTTCTATAAAATTCACTAAAAGCTGCAAAATTAGTTAAAGTAAAACGTCCCTTTTGACTATATATATCTAAATGTTGTAAATTATGAATGTGTATTTTTATATTATATTCAAGTAAATCATCCATTATTGTAAGTAAATCATTTGTTGATCTGCTTAGCCTATCATTATCTATTATGCATATTCCATCAAATAAACCATTTTTTGCATCAGTTATCATTTCTCGTAATTTGTCACGATTTAGATCTTTTGCATTTGCTTCTTCAGAATATGTTTTTACCCATTTCCAACCTTTGTTATTGGCCCAAGTTTTTAAAATTGATTCTTGACCAGACAAACTGTACCCCTTTACCTGATCTTTTTTGCTAACTCGAGTGTAAAACGCTACTTTGTATTTTGACATATGACATATCTCATGTATATAACATTGTTATAAATATGAAATATCTTATTTATAGTTTGCCCCAAATAGTTACCTTCGGCAGTCCGATAGATACTATATAATGGCTATTTTTTTAAAAATTTTGCTGGATTGCCCCCGCGATCTGCAATTATTTTTTGAACTTCATTGAATTCTTCAATATCGATAATTTTCTCGTGTTCACCTTTATTGATATACTTTTCCCAATGAAGATATCCACAATAGATAGGATTCTTAAGAATTCTTGATACTGTTTTTTTTGCCCAAGATTTATTTTTCTTAGTGGGAATTTGATTTGAATTTAACATTTGGGTTATTTTACCTAAACTTTTTCCTTCAATATACCAAGAGTATATATCATTTATTACCTCAGATTCATTAGTGTTAATAATTAACTTTCCATCTTCATAATTGTAACCATATGGTATGTTAAAACCTAGCATTCCTCCATTAGTTCTAGCTTTTTGTTCCATCCCATCATATACACGTTCACCTATCTGTTCCGACTCTAATTGTGCGACAAGTTGAAGAATATTCATAACAAAACGACCCATCGCATTAGAAGTATCAAAAGATTCATTCATTGACACAAATTCTTTACCTTTTTCATTTAAAAATTCCATCATCAACATAAAATTCTTTGAATTCCTATGGATTCTGTCCATCTTTAGGACAAGAAGTATGTCCCACTCCTCCATTTCTTCTAGCATTTTAGTATACCCTGGTCGCTTAATATTTCTTCCAGAGTAACCATCATCAACGTACTCTTTAACAACTGTCCAATCTCTAGCTTTACAATAAGATCTTAATTTTTCCATTTGTGCATCTAGACTAAAACCTTCTTTAGCTTGATCTTCAGTTGATACTCTAGTATAAATTGTTGCACGTATGGTTTTTGCATCCATCCAAGTATTCTAAAACACGAGGTTAATTAAAAATTTACCGCATGATAAATAATATCAAGCAATACAAAATTCATTTAAACACCTTTTTTGAGGTAAAAACTATACACTTTTTATGCTATTTTTGGCATAATTCGCCATTTTGAGTATTTTTTAAGGAGAAAATAACTTAAGATCTATCTAAATATCAAATTTTTTTAACGAAATTCAACAAAGTGTGCTAAATAATATCAATCAATCCTAGTTTTTTTCATATGTTAACAATAACCACATCACGCTTTGTCAATTGATAAATGTTAACACGAAAAAACTTTTTAAACATTTAAATTTAAAAAATTAAGTTTATAACTTAATTACATTAAAAAATTAATCATTCAGCTAAAAATAATTTTTTTATTAATATTTCAAAACTAATATTAAAAAAATCAAAGTTTGTTAGCAATTTGTCTTAAAATTTTAGATTTAGAATTTTTTTTGTCAACTAAAATCCTACCTTCAGATTTCCAAAAACGTGACGGGTGACTAGATTTTTTTTCTAAGACTGGATTTAAGTCAAGTTCTTTAGCTACTTTTTCAATATCA
Organism: uncultured Thermoplasmatales archaeon; assembly: GCA_964473335.1. Lineage (GTDB taxonomy): Archaea > Thermoplasmatota > E2 > DHVEG-1 > DHVEG-1 > CAYZTD01. Next base: position 8,460 of record CAYYOO010000004.1, on the reverse strand, counting down.
TCAATTTTTGGTTTGTCAATAGCTATTTTTTTAGAGACCTTCCTACCTTTAATCCTTGATACAGATCTATCAAAATATATTGGCCAAATAACGTATTTATCGTCTCCTCTAGAAACCATTTTATCTTCCAAAAGAGAATAGATTACTCATTTATTAATACAGCGTCAATTGTTCCAGTTTGCCCCGGTCTAGAGGTTACTTTGGCTTTTCCTTTTTTTGTTTGGATAATTGCGCCTTTATTAATTATATTTCGTCTTACATAGTGTATATTTGCTGAGTTTTTCAAAACAGAGATTATTTCAGTTTTTTCTGATTTATTGGTCTTAGGGTCTATTACATGAGCTTCATTAATTGTTTTTGCTCTCATTTTTTTATTGTTTCCTCTAGTTCGAACTTTTTTTGTTGTAGTATTTCCAACTGTAGTTAGGTTTTGTTCTCGACCTATTTCAAATTTTTTCTTTCCGCGGTTGTATCTAATTCTACGTCCAGTTTCACTTCTTCTTGATTTACCTTGCCATAATGCCATAATATCATCCGAATATAGACCTATTATTTAAATAATATGGATGATTTTAAAAAGTTTAAAAAAAATTTAAGTTAAATGCTTAATATTGAAAAAATCCGTAATTTATTTTATATTTTAATACAAAATGTTACAATTAAAGCAATTAAAGAAAACCTTATATCTCTATAATTGTATATTATGTAGATGCATTCAAACAATCTTAAATGTAAGGATTGCAAACATGGGTACTCTTATTTTAAGCAAATTACAAACGAAAAAGGTCTACCAGATTTTTTGGTTATTGCTAAATGTAGGTTAGGAAATGACATAAACACTGATGGAAGTCCTAAAAGTTCTAATTGTTTTGAACCTAGATGAAATTAAAGGTTTTTTACTTCATCTAAAACATTCTCAACATGACCTTTAACTTTTACTTTATCCCAAATCTTTTTGACTTTTCCTTTTTCATCAATTAAAAAAGTAGTCCTGATTGTTCCCGTAAATTCTTTACCCATAATTTTTTTCTTTCTCCAAACACCATACTTTTTATGTATCTCTTTATCTTCATCTGAAATAAGTGTCAAGTTTAGATCTTTTTTTTCAATGAACTTTTTATGAGATGTACAGCTGTCTTTACTCATTCCTAGTACTTTTGTATTTAGTTTTTCAAACTCGGGTTTAAACCTAGTAAAAGCCATTGCCTCTAGTGAACATCCAGGAGTATTATCCTTTGGATAAAAATAAAGTATTAATCTATTACCAGCGTAGTCATTTAAACATATTTCTTCTTCATCTTGATTTTTCAAACAAAAATTTGGTGCTTTTTCACCTCCTTTTAAGACCATAAAATTTTACCTCCAATTTTATTAACAACAGCATTAAATAAAACTTTCTGCTTTGCAGGGTTCTGTGTCAATTAATCAGAATAAAAAGACAAAAGGTGTAAAGACCCTTCTTGGAGATCCTAAAAAAGCAGTAATCAAGCTTGCAATTCCAATGATAATTGCAATGTCAGTGCAAACTATCTATAATTTTGTTGACACATTATTTGTTTCGGGTATTGGAAAAGAATTTTTTACAGATTCTTTTGTTCCTGGAATTGGAGACCTTGGTGTTGCAGCAATAGGTTATATTTTTCCTTTTTTCATGATGGCAATAGCCCTATCAACTGGTATAGGTGTTGGTGCATCCTCAGCTATTTCAAGAAGAATAGGTGCTGATGATAAAAAAGGTGCAGATAATGTAGCAGAGCATTCAATAATTACAACAATTTTAATAGCAATCTTATTTAGTATAATTTTATTTGTATCAGCTGAACCGCTTTTAAAATTAATTGGAGCAGGTAACTCTTTACCATATGCAGTTTCTTATGGTAGAATAATATTTGCAGGAAGCATCTCAATATTTTTTATAAACGTTGGAACGGCAATTCTTCGTGGAGAGGGTGATGCTAAAAGAGCAATGTATGCAATAGTAATGGGTACAGGATTAAATATCCTACTTGATCCAATATTTATTTACCACCTAGAATTAGGTGTTGCTGGAGCGGCATATGCAACAATTCTGTCTATGAGTATTACTTCAATTATCTTAATTTATTGGTTGTTTTTAAAGAAAAACACTTATGTTGATTTTAAACTAAAGCACTTCAAAATTAAAAAAGATATAATTTATGATATATTCAAAGTTGGTTTTCCAGCATCAATTCAACAATTATCAATGTCTTTTACAATGCTTGCGATAAATGTTATAATTATTAGTTTTACTAGTGCTGGAGATGATGGTATTGCAATTTATACTATCGGCTGGCGGGTTGTGATGCTTGCGATACTACCTCTTTTAGGTCTTGCAACAGCAGTAATAACTGTTACAGGTGCTGCATTTGGAGCAAAGGACTATAAAAAACTTAATATTGCATTTATGTACTCAGTAAAATTTGGTCTCATCGTTGAAATTGTAATAGCATTTTTAATATTCTTATTAGCAAGTTCTATAACATTGATTTTTACAACAGGGGGAAATCTTCCAGATCTAAGAGCTGAGATTGAATTATTTATAAAGATTTCTTGTTTATTCTATCCTGGAGCAGCACTTGGTATAGCATCTTCAGCTATGTTCCAAGGAACAGGAAAAGGTTTGTATTCTCTTACCGCAACTCTAGTAAGAACTATTATTTTATCACCAATTCTAGCGATTTTATTTTGTTGTGTGCTTTCTATAGGCCTAAGTGGCATTTGGTGGGGTTTAGTTGTTGCAAATCTTACCGGATCTTTGATATCATTTAGTTGGGCTAAAATTTACATTAGACATTTGTTCAATTTAAAAAAAACTAGTAAATAAATTTTTTTTAATACTTTAAATTACCTCAATTTGACCTTTATAAATAAGATTTGTTTTTTCTATTATTAAATCGAGGTATGTAATATGATTGTATGGATGTTTACAATTGTTGGACCAGGCAGAAGGATAGTTACACAAAATTCTAGTTATGCCGAAAAAAGAAGCAAACTAGGCGATATTGTATTTTGTAAAAGAGAAACAAATATGTATAAGCATAATTAGGTTTTTTTATTGTTACTCCTCTTTTTTTAATTTTTTAATATAGCATTTTTTATGATATTTAGGTGCATTATCAACATAGCTGTAAAAAGAGGGTTCATAAAACCTACTAAAACACTGTCTTTCATTTGATGGAGAAACTGTTTCAATAATCAATTTTTCACCAGGTTTAATTTCATTTTTACAGTATTTGCAAAAAATTTTACTTATTGGCTCAGATTTATCGAAAAACATGTGCTTCCTAGAATAATATCCCTTACAACTAAATTAAACTTTTTAATTTAATAATCAATAACTATTAAATAGCCTTGAATATTTTCACCGCCAGGTGAATATCAATGGCAGATCAATCAAAATATACAAGACAACCAATTGTAAGTGTTCTTGGACATGTCGATCATGGTAAAACTTCTCTTCTTGATGTTATTCGTGGATCCACAGTTGCATCTAGAGAATCAGGTGCAATCACTCAGCACATTGGTGCAACAGAAGTACCTATTGATGCAATTCATAAAGTGTGTGGTGATCTTTTAAAAGGAAAAAAATTCAGCCTTCCAGGTCTTTTATTCATTGATACTCCAGGTCATCATGCTTTTACAACTCTAAGATCCCGAGGGGGATCTCTTGCGGATATAGCTATATTAATAGTTGATGTAACTGAAGGATTTAAACCACAATCATATGAGTCAATTAATATTTTGAAGCAGTACAAAACTCCATTTATTATTGCAGCAAATAAAATCGATGCAATTTCGGGTTGGCAAAAAACAGAGGGACCTGCTAAACAACGAATTAATAATCAAAGGGTTAATGTAAAAAACGTTTTTGAAGAGAATATATATGAAATGATTGGAACACTTTCAGAAAACAAACTGAGTTCTAATCTATATCATGAGATATCTGATTTTAGAAAAACAATCGGTATTGTTCCAATTTCAGCAAAAACAGGTGAAGGAATTTCTGAATTATTAATGGTACTTGTTGGTCTTGCACAAAGATTTCTTGAAGAAAAATTACAAATTGAATCAGGCCCCGGGAAAGGAACGGTTTTAGAAGTAAAAGAAGAAGTGGGTCTAGGTAAAACAATTGATACAATTGTATATAACGGAGTAATAAGAAGTGATGATGAAATTGTAATAGGTACTATGAATGAACCAATTATTACAAGGATTCGTGCTCTATTAAAACCAAAACCACTTGATGAAATACGTGACCCTCGAGAAAGATTTGATTCAGTTAAAGAAGTGCATGCTGCTAGTGGGATAAAAATAGCGTCACCAGATCTTGAAAATGTAATTCCTGGTGCGCCCATTCGTGTTGCAACAGAGAATATTGATGAAATCATTAAAGAGATAAAAAATCAAACCAAGATGGACTATGAACTCGATGAACAGGGCATTTTAATAAAAGCTGATACTATTGGATCACTTGAAGCATTAATTAAAGAATCTAGAGAAAAGGGAATAAAAATAAGAAAAGCAGAAATCGGTAATGTTTCAAAAAGAGATATTATTGAAGCAGATGCAACAAATGATCCTTTGAATAAGGTCATATTTTCGTTTAACATAAAGATACTACCTGAAGCAAAAGAAGAACTAGCTCAAACTGATATTTCTATATTTAATGAGGATGTAATTTATACAATAATGGAGAATTATGACGAATGGCTTTCTAAGAAAAAAGCACAAATCGAACAGCAAAGAAGAAAGGATTTTACTTATCCAGGTATGATTAAGTTCTTACCTGAATACGTTTTCAGAGTGAATCATCCAGCGGTAATCGGTGTAAGAGTTATAACTGGTAGAATTAGATCTGATACTAAACTGATTAAAGATGATGGAAGAGTAGTTGGTAGAATCAAAAGCATTCAATCAGATAATAAAACAGTAGATGAAGCAAAACAAGGTGAAGAAGTTGCAATATCAATAGAAGGTGTTACAGTAGGAAGGCAAATTAAAGGGGGCGATCTATTATACACTGATCTATCTAGTGAAGAAGCTAAAAAACTTAAAGAAATGGATGTACTAAACATCGATGAAAAAGATGTGCTAAATAAAATAACTGAAATTAAAAGAAAAACCGATAAATTTTGGGGAATTTGAAATAATATTCGAAAAAATATGAAAATATTTCAATGCCATATAAAAACTCTAATAAATGGGTTGTTAATACGGGGTTAATAAGATGACTTCAAGTTCAATAACAGATATAAAAGAAGCTGAAAAAAAAGCTCTTAAAAAAATTGAGTCAGCTAAAAAAGATGCAGAAAAAAATCTAGATAAAGCAAAAAAGGATGCTTTAAAAGAAAAAGAGAAAATTATTGAAAAATCCAAAAAAAACATTGAAAAACAAAAAGAAAAAGCAAAAAAAGAAGCAAATGAAGAAATTAAAAAAATAAAAAAGAAAACACAAAAACAAATCGATGAAATTAAAAAGATCTCTGATAAAAAAATTTCAAAATCTGTTGATATAATAATTGAGGAAGTAAAAAAAGGGGGTTAAAAAAATACTTTTTCCTGCATCAATGAAGAAAACAAGTATAGTTTTACATCAAAACTATCTAGATGATGTAATAAAAAGTCTTCATGAAACTGGTTTGATGCAGATAATTGATATATCTAAAGAAGAACCAGACATTTTAAAAGAAACTGAGATCTGTGAAACTGATTCAGAAGCTGAAACACTAGCTAATTATGAAATAAGATTAACCCGTTTGATTGATATTCTAAAAAAAGTAAAACCTAAAAAATCAGGGATTAAATCAATACTCAACCCTGAACTACCTGAAATTAAAACAGTTGAGGATAACGCTCTTGATGAACTTTATTCTTATGCTGAAGGGGTTTTAGACGAAATCGAAAATAGCATTCTTGAAAAACAAAAAAATCTTGAAAAACTTAGTGAAAAAAAAGAAAATATTAAAAATCAGCTTGAGCAAGTAGAATATCTAAAAGATTTCGATTTTGATATATCAAACATAAAGCAATCTGAATATTTGATAATAAAAGCAGGTCTAACATCTGATTTTAAAGAAATTAAAAAACAAATTCAAGATCTAGGAACAGCTGAAATATATGAAAAAAGTTTTAAGATCGGAAAAAAAATTGTTCATTCAGTTGTAATTATTAGTCACATTTCAAATAAAGAAAAAATCGAAAAATTATCAAGAACATACCTAGAAGAATTTAGCCTATACAATCTATCTGGAAATCCAGCAGAAATTACAAAATTATTAAATCAGAATATTAAAGATGTTAAAAATGAAAGAGAAAAACTTATCTCAGGATTAAAAAAATACTCTAAAAAACAATTAGATGAACTTTTTTCAATTAGAGAGGAAATTCAACTTGAAAAAGCACGAAGGGAAATACCTCGTAATTTTACTATGACCAATTATACTTATTTGGTAAAAGGATGGGTTTTAGAAAAAAACCAAGATGACCTAAATGATTTAATTAAAGTAATTACAAAAAACAAGGCAATAATTGATTTCAAAACCCCATCAAAAAACCCTGATAATCCTCCTACTTATATTAAAACTCCTAAATGGGCAGAAGGCTTTAAGGGTCTTGTTGAAATGTTTTCAATGCCAAAATATGGTGAGATTAATCCAACTATTATAATGGGCATATTTTTTGTTTTATTCTTTGGTGTGATGCTTGGTGATGCTGGTTATGGTCTTGTTATCTTAATACTATCTTTATTTGGCTATTTCAAACTTGGAAAACACAGTACAATGTTTAGGAACTGGTCATTTATGGGTATATGGATGGGAGTTGTAACATTTGTATTTGGATTTTTAACAAATAGCTTTTTTGGAAACCTGGCACCATTGTTTATTTATGGTAATGAAGGCGCACTTCTCTATGATTTTCATTTATTTGGATTTCATATAAAACCAATAGTTGATCCAATTAATGATCCAATAACAATTCTTGTCCTTGCATTAGTTTTAGGCCTAATACAATTAAACCTTGGAATATTTCTTGGCCTCATTCAAACCATTAAAGATAAAAAATATAAGGAACTTTTGACTGGAAAATCATGCTGGATACCACTTCAGCTAGGCGGTGGTATTTTGATAGGTTCATCAATTCTTGGTTTTACATTTTCTCAGCCAGTAATGTATCTTGGTATAATTTTTGCAATAATTGGTTTTATACAATTACTGATAAGTGCAGGGCCCGTAGGCTTTTTTGATATAACAGGTTATGTTGGTGATTGGCTTTCATATGCAAGGCTTCTTGCATTAGGTCTTGCAACTGCAGGAATGGCTCTTGCATTTAATGTTGTATCAAAATTATTTAATGAAATGATGCCTTTATGGATGATCTTTATAATTATCATGCTTGTATTTTTCATTCTTTTAAAATTACTCAAATTATTATCAAAACAAGTCTTTGTTATCTGGCTTTTAATAACCTTAAGTATAACTATTGCAATTTTTATTTTGCCGGATCTATTTTCAAATTCAATTCTTGAAATGATTATTGTAGGAATGTTTTTAGTAATTGTTCTAAGCATTATTCATTTGATAAACTTAGGTTTACAAGCACTTGGTGCTGGAATACACTCTCTTAGACTTCAATATGTTGAATTTTTCAACAGATTTTATGAAGGAGGTGGAAAAGAGTTTTCACCTTTTAAAATTAAAAGAAAATATACAAAATTAAAGGACGAAACTGAATAAATATGGAGGAAAAAGAAAATGAAAATAAAAAGAAAAATAGCAATATGTTCAATCCTATATGCTGCATTAATTATATTTTCTGCATCTATAGTATTGGCACAGGATAGTGAAGACCTAAATGCAAACTTCACATATAAGGCAGAAGGGAAAAAAGTTGTATTTGAGTCAACTTCTACAGGAGAAATAAACTCATATTATTGGGAATTTGCTGAAAACCCAAAACAAAATTCAACTAAGCAAAATCCAATATTTGAATTTCCCGAAGAAAATGAACACTATGTTGTGAACTTAACTATAACAGATGAAATGGGCAACAGCTCTATGATTACAAAACAAGTAAAAACTGGAGATACATCAGATAATAAATCAATGGTTATACTTGGTTGTGCAATAGCAATAGGAATTGCAGGAATAGGTTCTGCAATAGGTTTAGCACTTGCGGGATCATCTGCTGTAGCAGTTACAGCTGAAAAACCTGAACTATTTAGTAAATGTCTGATCTTGCAGGTTTTACCTATGACACAGTCTGTTTATGGACTTTTAACAGCAATTCTACTTATGATGGGTGCAGGGCTTCTTGGTGGAGGAAATGTATCAATTCAAACAGTACAAGGAATTGGTGCGATATGGATCGGGCTTGCAGTTGGTCTAACTGGAACATCAGCTATAAACCAAGGTATGGTTGCAAGTTCTTCAATAAGTGCTG
>CAYYOO010000003.1:24670-47331 GCA_964473335.1 uncultured Thermoplasmatales archaeon | reverse complement strand
CCGCTCAGTCCATAATCTTTGTTATTTTTCAAACTATTTATCAGAATCAAGATAAGAAATAACTATTGGTGCAGGTTTTCTTTTATTTTTTTTATTTACTATTTCATCTACTTTTTTGACATATATCTTCACATCTGGACCTGTTTTTTTTCGATAAATTTGTTTGATATTTTTTGCAATTGTTTCAAAAGAAGGACCTTTATCATCTAATTCTTCATCTATTACAATAAGGATTTCTATTTCATCTATCTTTTTTTGTATTATCTGATATTTTTTCACTTTAAATGTATTTAATTTATGAAGAACTGGATTAATAAAACAAAAAGCACCTGGTGGAAAAACCTTGCCATTGGGAAGAATTATATTTGCTCTACTACGCCCCTCTAGTTTTTTAATCAAAGGAGTATTTAATCCACAATTACATTTTTTATTATCAGATAATTTAACCCAATCCTCCATACCAGTATATCTAATAACTGGCGTCCCTCCTGTAAATAATCTTGTAATAACAATTTGTCCTCTTTTACCTAAAGGTAGAATCTCATTATTTTCATCTATAGCTTCCAAATGATAAAAATCTGAATGAATATGCCAGTTATTTTCAGGGCATTCCACTGCTATTTCTCCGGAGGCTTCAACAGAAGAATATGTGTTTAGAAGGGGGGAGTCAAATGCATTTTCAACATAGGATTTAGTATAATTATCTAAAATTGCACCTCCAACTAAAAGAAAACTGGGATTTACATTTTTTCCATATCCTTTATTTTTTAAGTTAGCTAAATGTTGATATATTGCAGGATAAGAAATAACTATATCTGGCTTAAAATGATTTAATTTTTCAATAATCTCTATTATTGGATGGTTCACATCAACATTCAACAAATTATCAAGCGAAATAAATTTTTCTAAAGGATCCAAAAAATGCCTCTGAGTTACCAAATCATATCTATTTTCTGAAAAATTACCGAGATGAGCAATACGTATATTTTTTCTCTTAAGTCCAAAAATTTTAAGATCCCGGGACAGCAGAGAAACATTTTTGCTCATAATTTTAAAATCAGTAAATAAGCTAACAGGTTTACCTGTACTTCCACCCGTACAAACAACATATTCTTTTTTTCTATTTATCCCCTTTGGCAGAAGATCATTTGGATAGCCATCTTTGATATCTTTTTTTGTTATAAAAGGAAGTTTTTTAATGTCTTCAATTTTTTTGATATCATCAAAGTTTATACCTGCTTGTTTATATTTCCTATGGTAGAGAGGTACATTGTATGCATATTTGATTAACTTTCTAAAACTTTTATCTCTATATTTTTTAATTCCTTCTTGATTTAATTTAAAAATACGGGATGTATCAAAAATGTAATTTTTTAGAAGTAACAATGAATTAAACGGATTTAAAAATGGGTTCACAGATCACACACAACCAAAGTTTTTTATTTTTCTTCATCAACTTCTGGATAGCCCTCTCCTTTCTGAGACTCAACTGGGAATAGATCATATGCAAACGGAGGGAACATATCCATTGATCGTATTAGCATTAATTGTCCAAGAGGGAATTGTATAACTCTTTTTCCTTTTTCTATACCCTTCACAATTAACTCAGCCGCTTTTTCAGGTGAAATTGCACCTACTCTAGGATATTTTTCAATCATAGGAGTTTTTACTGTCCCAGGTTTTACAGTTATAATTTCAATGTTATATCTCTGTTTTGCCTCAGCTCTAAGACTTTCCATAAGCCAACTTACCGCTGCCTTACTTGCTCCATATGCACCCCATCCGGGGACACCTCTTTTATCAGGCAATGTTGAAATAGCAGTTATATTTCCAAAATTTTGTTTTTTCATTATTGGAAATAAATGCTCTAAAAAATTAACAATACCCATGAAATTTATATCCATACTCTTTTTGATTATATCGCCATCAAATTTTTGGATTGGATTAGGAATTAAAACTCCAGCTGAAAGAATTGCAGCATCTATTCTTCCAAATTTTTCTTTTGTAAACTTAACTGCATCTTCTACTTGTTTTTTTTCTGAAACATCACACTTTTTGTAAATACATTTTGAATCCAAGCTTTCAGATAAATCTTTAAGTTTGTTTTCTCTTCTAGCAAAAAGTGCAAGTTCACAACCTCTATCTGATAACAATTCTGCTATATTTACAGCCATTCCACCAGTTGCTCCAGATATGACTACTTTTTTATTATTAAGATCCATATATATCACAGTATATTTTTTATAAACTATAACCTTGATTTCCAGATATTATCTAAATTAGCATATTGGAAATTTTATATTTAACATTTAAGGTAAGTTTTATATAAATATCTTATCATTATATAAAAAGTCTTTCAGTAATCTAAAGCTGGGATGGATACACAAAATGAAAAAATCCAAAAAAACAAAAAATTCTCTGCCACTTGTTGGATTCTTTCCTCTTTTTTATAATCTTGCTGAAACAGGTAGAGCTCTTTTGATTGCAAAAAGATACAAAGAAATAGGTGGCAAAGTAATTTTTTTCAGTCATGGAGGAGAATATGAAAAACTAGCTAAAAAAATGGGTTTTAAAGTAGAAAAAGTAGAACCCATTTATTCAGATGATTTTATCGATTTGCTCTGGAAATCATCTAGACTGGAAACTTTTAAAAACCCGTTTAATTGCAAAAATCTTGAAGAACACATCAAAAACGAAATAAAAGCTTTTAAAAAAAACAAGGTCAAACTTATTGTGTCAACAAACAATTGGCCATGTTATATTTCAGCCAGAATTTTAAATATTCCTCTAATTTTTGTAACCCCAAAAGTTACTTCTAATTTTACTACTTACCCTGAAGATGCGGAGTTTCTTATTACCTATTTTCTTCCAGAGAAATTAAAACTAAGGATTCTAAATTGGTATGCGCCGAAATCAAAAATCTATGTAAAACCGTTCAATAAGATAGCAAAAAAATACAATATCCCTCCACCTAAAAATGATAGTGATATAAATCGCGGGGATTATACTTTTTATACTAATTCTAAAGAGCTTTTGAATATAGATGAATTAAAAATCAAATCAAACGAATATTTCATAACTCCGATTTTACTAGATGAGTTATTTAAAAAATTTTTCTCAGATAAAAAGCAATATCAAGATGAAAAAGAAGTTTTAGATCATATAAATAAAAATGGGAGATCTATACTTCTAACTTTAGGTAGCTCTGGAAGTAGAGAATTATTTTTAAATATTTTAGAAGCTCTAGGAAAAACTGATTATAATGTTGTCGCTGTTTATTCATCTATTCTTAAAGATAGGAATCTACCCATCGTTTCAAAAAATATTATCCTAAAAAAATTTTTACCATCCATGATAAAAATTAATAAAAAAGTTGATCTAGCAGTAATCCACGGTGGAGAAGGAACTGTTTTAACCGCCGCACATAGTGGAAAACCTGTGATCGGTTTTCCAATGCAATTTGAACAGCATTTAAACCTTGAGATGCTTGTAAAAAATAAAACAGCAATTATTGAATCTAGAAAAAATTTCAAACAAGAAAAATTTTTAAAATCAATAGAAGAAATATTTAATAATTACAATTTTTATATAAATAATTCAAAGAAATTGGCAGAAAAAATACCTAAACCAAAGGGAGACAAAATAGCGATAGATAAAATTGTAGAAATATTAGATAAAACGGAGAAGAGATGAATAAAACTGACGATGATATAAATAACAATATTCTTAAAAAAGTTGTAACAGGGACAAGCTTGGTCTTTATAGGTTTAATCATCAGTATGTTTTTGAATTTCTTAGCTAGATCATTAATTGCAAGATATTGGACAGAATCAGAATTTGGAATATTTTCTATTGCTTTTTCTATTCTAACTATTTGCACAGTGATTAGTACTCTTGGTTTAAAGCAGGGATTATCTAGAAATATTGCACTTAGAAGAGGAAAAAAAGATTATGATAAAATACGTGTTTATATTTCATCATCAATAGTAATCGGATCAATAGTAAGTATTACTGCAGGAATAATAGTTTTTCTTCTAGCAGATTTTATTTCTTTTGAATTATTTAACAGCCCTGAACTGGCCACACCTCTTAGAATTATATCTATTGGAATACCTTTTTTTACCATGATAGAAATAATAATATCTATATTTAGAGGATTTGACCAGGTAAAAGAAACTGTTTACTATGAACACATCATCATAAGCTTTACTTTATTTTCTCTAATATTATTAGCCATTTTTTTAGATCAATCATTTATTAATGTTTTTTATGCTTTAGTTGCATCTTATGTTATAACTTTGATTCTACTAGTAAGTTATTCCATAAAAAAAATTAAATCTATAAAGTTTATAAAAATAAAAAAACTTTTCTATCCTGCATCCAAAGAGTTAGTTTTTTTCTCCATCCCTCTTCTTGGAACAGCCATATTACATCAAATTATAACTTGGACTGATACTCTTATGTTGGGTGGCATAAAAACATCTGCAGATGTTGGTTTATATAATGTTTCACATTTGCTTGCAAAAGTAATATCCTTTCCTCTAGGAGCAATATTAATAATATTCATACCAGTTTTTTCTGTCTTATATGCTCAAGATAGATTCAAAGAAATGAAACTGAACTTCAAAATTATTACAAAATGGTTATGTTCTTTGACCTTGCCATTATTTATTTTCTTCTTTTTATTTCCCGAAGACATTATAACCTTTTTATTTGGTGCAGAGTATGTTTTTGCATCTTTTGCATTAAGAATATTATCGATAGGTTTTATACTAAATAATTTTTCTGGGCCATGTGGAGTTACTCTTGTAACTATTGGAAGATCAAGATTTGTAATGTTTGCTACACTTCTTACAGCCATATTAAACATTATTCTAAATATTATTCTAATCCCCGTCTATGGCATAATAGGTGCAGCCTTTGCTTCTGTTTTTTCATTGATATCTATAAATATAATTAAAAATTTAAAACTTTATAGTTTAGCCGGCATCCATCCAATAAGTAAAAATTTGGTTAAACCTACCTCTGTATTTTTGATTTTAATATTAACAGTGTATCTCTTTTTTGGTAGAAATTTTAAAATGACATTTACAACTTTAATTTTTACACTCTTTGCTTTCTATCTTATATATCTATTAATATTTATCCTAACTAAAAGCATAGATAAGGAGGATGTAAATCTAATAAATGTACTTGAAGATAAATCTGGAAGAAAGATGAAAAAACTTAAGAAGTTTTTGAATAAGTTTACATAAGTTTATTACATCTTTTTCTTATCAATCTAAGCATTTAAATAGAATATTTGATATAATAATACTAATTAACATTCAAATTTATAGAAGAAAGGATAATGTAAATATATGAAAGAAGACAAAAAAATAAATGGACCAGTAGGTTTTTTCCCTTTATCATTTAACCTTGCAGAAACGGGACGAGCAATACTAGTTGCTAAAGAATTAAAAAAACTTGGAGGAAAACCAATAATATTTACACACGGCGGGCAATACGATTATTTGCCAAGAAAAATGGGTTTAAAAACCATAAAAATAAAACCTTTTTTTACAGATGAAATCAGCAGACAGATCGTAAGCATAAATAGAAAAGAAAAAAAAGGAATACCATATAAAGAAGATTTTTTAAGAGAAGCTGTCAAAGAAGAAATAAAAGCTTTTAAAGAAAGTAAAATAAAAATGCTAGTTTCATTTGTAAATCTTCCATCATCAATAAGTACAAAAGTACTTGATATTTTTCACATTAATGTCTGTCCAGGAGCAGGTAACTTTCATTATTCAATACCAGATTATTTAGAGAATAAAGTGACTAGATTGATTCCACAAAAGATAAAAATTCCAATATTCAATTTGTTTTTTGGAAAAACTAAATCACCAGTTTTAAAACCCTTTAACAAAATTGCAAAAGAATACAACTTAAAACCTTTTAAGAACACATATGATCTGATAAGAGGGGATATAACACTGGCTACAAATTTTCATCAGTTTTTAGATGTTTTTTTTAATCAAAGAGAATTCGCAGATGAAAACTACGTAGGAATAATACTTCTTGAAGATTTATTCCAAGATATATTCCCCATAAGAAAAAAAAGAGAAATTCAAAAAGAGATAGATAGACATATTAATAAAAAAGAAAAGTCAATATTTTTAAGCATGGGGAGCAGCGGAGATAAAGATCTCTTCATAGAATTTTTAAAAGAGCTTAATAAAACAAATTATAGAGTTATTGCACTAACAGGCAATATCTTAAAAGAAAAAAAACTTCCAACTCTAAACGAAAATATATTATTAAAAAAATTTGTACCATCAACAACCAAGATACATAAAAAAGTAGATATATCAATAATACACGGAGGGCAAGGAACAGTATACTCTGCAGCCTATGCAGCAAAACCAGTGATAGGAGTACCAATGGTATTTGAGCAACAACTGCATCTTGAAAAAATAGTTGGCCATGGTACAGGTTTAATGTTATCAAAGAAATTCTATAAGAAAAACGATCTTCTCAAATCGATAAATAAAATCTTTGATGATTACGACAGATACCTTGATAATGCAAAAAAATTAGCTGAAAAACTTCCCCCTCCAAAAGGAGAAAAAAATACTGCAAAAAGAATTTGTGAAATATTAAATAAAATCCATTAAAATTTTTTTAGATATCAATCCAAATAAAATATTACCAGCTAAAATCTTTTTCATATCCTAACTCTATCAGAAGCTCCCCGGCCATCTTTTTAAAAATTTTTTTCTCTTTAGAACTCATATTTTCTTTCCATCTATGAACAGACCTATTGTAAAGTTTCTTTCCTACCTCAATGTTACTAGGATGATCCTTATCTCTTTCAGATTTATAAAAATTAAAAATTTTTTCGTCTTTAATCATTTCTAAATTTAAAAATTTATACACCTTTTTTATTGATTCTACAGGATTATTTATCAAATCTTCATATTTTATTTCCATATAATTTTTTTTTGATCTATACTTTTTTCCTTTTTTTACAGAGACTACCCACCGTCTTACACACCAAGGAAAAGGATTTTTTGTATTCAATTTTACCATCTTTCCACTGATAATCTTTCTTTTTGGATGGGTTTTTAATGAACAAACAGCATCTCTTCCGTCTCTTATAACATGAATGAATTTCATTTTAGGGAAATATCGAAATAATTTATCAATAATCGTAATATGGTGGGGGTGCTTTATTAAAATAAAATTTTTATTCTGATTTTTAATATGTTTTTTTAGTATATTTTCAGTAAGTTTAACAAAATCTTGATTTTTAAAAAATATATCTTTAATTTCTTTATT
The DNA here is from genome assembly GCA_964473335.1 of uncultured Thermoplasmatales archaeon. Taxonomy (GTDB): domain Archaea; phylum Thermoplasmatota; class E2; order DHVEG-1; family DHVEG-1; genus CAYZTD01. The sequence goes on along the minus strand of CAYYOO010000003.1, from coordinate 40,011 downwards.
GCTAAACTTGAACATTGTTTTTATATCTTTTTTATCATTTATTCCAAGCAACAAGTTATATTCTTTTTTTACTGATGCTATTTCCGGATGAGTTCCTATCATAGATCTAGCTAATGTAGTCCCGCTTCTAGGACATCCTCCTATAACTATTGGATCTAAATCTGATACATAATTTAACCTTTTTAAAAAAAGTCTAAAATTAAAAATAAGGTTTTCATAAACTAGGTTCTTTCCAGAGAAAAAATATAATAAATTATCAAAAATAGTATATTTCATAATTTTTCTTATTTTTTTAAAATTATTTTTTTTTGACATAATCATTAACCTTTATCGATAAAACCAACTAATAGTATTAAATAACAAATCAGAAAGATATAAAACTTTATATTAAAACAATTTGCAAAAATATGTAACTTTTTGGTAAAATTAGAAATAAAAAGTTATATCATGATAAAGTATATCTATTTCTATTCCAAAATGGAGTAAAATAAATGTCTAATATTATCCATAAATCCAAAGATACTTTAAAAGAGATTGGCATATTAGAAATCGAAAGACACCCGCCTGTTTTAGCAAGTTTTTCTAAAATATTTAAAACAGAAAAAACTAATGTTACAATATTTACAACAAACAAAATACTTGAAAGAATTAAAGTACAAATTAAAAATTTAGATGATTACAAAATTATTACAAAAAATGAAAAACAAACAAATTTTTCATTTTTAAAAAAGGTACAGGATTACTGTGATAAAAATATAGATTTACTTTTTGTAAACACAATACACGAAACCATTCTTGATTTACCTTTTTATTTAAATTTTAATCCAAAATGTAAAAAAATTTTAACTATTCATCATGCAAATGCTTGGCTTAACCCAAAAATAGTGTTTAAACCCAAAAAAATGATTAAAACAATTGATACAAATCTTAGTTCAGCTCTAATTAAACTAATATTGCCAAAATATGATGCGATAAACGTTATTTATCCGCCAATTAAAAAGTATATACAAAATAATTTTGACTACACAAAAAAAATATTTACCTTTCCCTCCTCAATATTTGAAGAGGAAAACATAAAATTTGATAAAAACAATGAAAAAAGTAAGATTAATATTGTTATACCAGGTCTAATTCAAAAACATAGAAAAGACTTTGAAACAGTTTTACCAGTTATAGAAGAAATATTTGATACATACAACGAGAGAACAAAATTATATCTGCTCGGCAGAGCCGTAGATAGTTATGGTAAAAATATTCAAAGAAAATTTGAAAAATTAAAAGAAAAAGGAAAAAACATAGTAACCTTCAATCATTTTATCGAAGAAAAAAAATTTTTCAACATCATTAAAAAAAGCGATATAATTTTGGCACCCATTAGGATAAAATCCAAAGCAGATAGTGAAATTATAGAATATTATGGAAAGACAGTCGGTAGTGGAGTAATGTATAACTCAATAATGTTTGCAAAACCAATAATAACTCCTGATAAATTTAAAATGATAAAAGAATTAGAGACATCTACTCTAAAGTATAATAACTCAGAAAAACTAAAGAACATATTATCTGAATATATTGAAAACCCAGAATTAAGAAAAAAATTGAATAGAGAAGCAATAATAAATGCCAAAAAGTTTTCTTTAAATAATTTACAAAATTATTTTAAAAAAGATTTATTAACATGGTTGTAAACGGAAAATAAAAATTAAAAAATATATATCTATTTTATCTTTTTTAACCTAGATTTCAATTCTTTAATTTTATTTTTTTCACTCTCTGTAAGACTATTACCATTTAAACCCCAATCAATCTTTTTAACCTTTATTTTTCCTTTAAATATATTTTTATCTGGTTTTCCATCCAAAATCTTTGGCGGAGACAAACCAAAAGACATAAAAATATGTGGTAGTAAATCTACAACAGACATATTTCTAACTTTATAACCTGGCTTAATGTTTTTGCCATATGCAAAAAATATTCCATGTTGTGCATGGTCACCTGAACGTAGTGAAGAATCATCTTTGAATAGATAAGGGATATTTTTTGGTTGTAAATGATAAGAAAAATTTTTAGAAAAAGTGTTTGACAATCTTAGCCCCTCGCTTGAGGTATATCCTCTTTCTAAATCTAAAACTATATCTAAAGGATCAGTAGCATTTTTTCCGTACAATTCCTCGCCTTTGAAAGCCTTTTTAATATATTTTTTTCCATTTTCTGGATCTTTTAAACCAGTAAATAATTTTATCAGATTTTGTCTTAAATAATCATATCTGTTTTTTTCAATAATTCCTGCTTTATATCTGTCTTTTAGATTTATCTGAATGCCTCTGCCCTCTGATATGCAAAAAGCTTTGGTTTTGGAAAAATCATATACTTTATCTTTAGAGGTCATTGTAAATAATAAATTTTTTAATAGTTTGGAATCTTTAATTTTTTCAGAGGGTATAATACTTAAAATAAATCGGGAAAACATGTTAAAAAGACTGTATACTGGTGCCATAAAACTACCATATGGATCCTTAACAGGCTTCAAATAACCTTCTCTGTAAAGAAGATTGTCAGGGTGTAAAATTTTTCCTATTCTCTGAAAACCATGATCAGATACAATAAAATAAGTTGCATCTGGCTCTGATTCTATTATTTTTTTCACAAGCTCATCAACTTTTTGATAGCATTTTAAAATTTTTTCTTTATTATCAAATAAAAAATGCTGAGCTGTATCAGTAGCTCGAAGAACAACCATAGTGAAATCCCAATCCATAGTTCTCATTAGTTTTATAGTTACTCTAGCCCGGGACTCCATCTGGCGGATCAATATTTCCAAAAGTTTATCTGGATCATTTTTTGCTAGTCTTGCTCTTGGAAAGTCCTCTAACCATATTGATTCTAAGTTATATTCTCCTAAATCATTTTTATTCAATCTTTTTTTTAATTCTTTTGGATAAGTATAGTTTGAATCAGGTGAAGGTGTAAGTAGACCTGTAATCATAGCACCATTAATTTTATCTGGCGGATAAGAAACTGGAACATTAACAACTATATTCTTTAGATTTTTTTTTGAAAGATAATTCCATATGGCAGGAACCTTTCTATTTTTAGATGTTATCAAATGCGTAGCCAAATTGGTTATGCTTTCAAAACCATATATTCCATGTTTTCCTGGACCGCACCCCGTAACTATAGATGTCCATGCAGGAGCACTGAAAGGAGGTATGGTTGAACAAAATTTGCCACTTGAACCATTATCCATTATTTTTTTAAAATATGGTAATTTGCCCTTTTTTATCCAAGGGAACAAAAGATCTGGAGTAACACCATCAATTCCAATAACCACAACTTTTTTCATTTCTCTCGATTAAACACAACTACCATATACAAATCTTTCTCTTCTTTAAGCTATTTATATATAAAATACTATATATTTTGATAGTTGGTTAGTTGAAACTTATGGAAATATTTTATAGCAAGAGATAAATAACCTAAAATCGAGGAAAAATATTATATGGAAGATATAGAGGATTACATTGACCTCGATCATAAATACCTACATAAAATAAAAAATGTTGATTTTACACCAATTTTTATCTTAGGAATGGAGAGATCAGGTACTAGTATTTTATACAAAATATTAAGTGAAACAAACTGCTTTAATAATATTACATCTTATCACGTGATAAATTATTCAGAATTGCTATACAATCATATAAATAACACAGAAAAAAAAGCAAAGAAAGAATTACAAAGTTTATTTAGAAAAAAATTACAATTTGAAAGAGGAATAGATAAACTTAAAATAATGCCAGATTTCCCTGAAGAATATAGATTTATATTGAATAGAAAAACAGGTGTAGATCATATAAATAATAAATCTAAACCATCCTTTAAAGAAATGTGTAAAAAAATTCAATTTATATCAGAGAAAAATAGAACTATCTTACTGAAGAATCCTAGAGATTTTACAAATTTTCTTACAATAAAATCTTTTTTTCCAAATTCTAAGTTCATATTTATATTAAGAAACCCCATAGACACATTAGGTTCACAGGTAAGAGCCATGAAAAATCTTTTAGATCATAAGAGCTACTACATGTCTCTAGTATCACCTAAATATTCTAAACTATTTGATAATCATTTACTTCTTTTCTATTATAGATTATTGTACTCTTATATTACGCCATATAGGATTATAAATGCCACCAATAAAATGGCAAGATCAACAAAAAAATTTTTAATAAATATTAATAAGCTTGATAAAGAAGATTATATCTGTTTGAAATATGAAAACTTATGCAGAAATACTAACTTTGAAATCAATAAAATAATAGATTTTTTGGATATCAAACCTCAGAAAAGTATCGATTATAATTCATTTATCAGTCCAAGAAAAACAAAACAATTGAAAACAATAAAATTGCTAAAAAACTGGATAAAAAGAAAACTTAAGAGTTACATTACATTTTTAGAAAATGAGTTATAATTTTATGAGGTTATGGTTTATATTTCATCTTTCTTAGATTATTATTTAGATAAAAATTAACTATCAATTTTTCTAAAAAATTCAAATCTTTTTTCCATCTATCAACACTTGATGAAAAAACAGGTTTGCTTGGTGAATGGCGCATTGGTTTTTTTTCTTTTCTTGTATCAATATTTTTCTTTGTCTGTTTATTAAACCAATAATCGTGTTTAAATTTATGATGCTCTAGCATACTATTTGACCATTTTTCGTTTAAAAAATCTGTAATTTTTTTAGTTTCTATTTTAGGTTTATTAACCAAATCCTCATATCTAATCTCTAAATATCTCTCTTTTTTAATTTTTTTTCGATACTTGAAAGTTAAATCTATAGTTTTGTTCCATTCCTTAATACCTATATAAATAGCACGATGCCCCCATCTTCTCTTAAAGGATGATACCACATCCCTTCCATCTCTTATTATATGAATAAACTGACAATTTGGAAATAGTTTATCAATGAAATCTAAATAATAAAAATTATTTGGTGTTTTTTCTGCCCACCTTTCTTTCTTTTTTGAATTCATATATGTCTCTGGAAAGATTTCGAATATTTCTCTAAGTCTTTTATTTTTTTCTTCAACAGCTACTTTATAAATTTTCAACCTCTCCCATATCTCCATTATATCCTGATCAAAATCAGATATTTTGCTTATTAGATGCATCTCAGGACCGCAGCATATATTTGGATGTGAATCAAGCATATTTCTTACTAATGTAGTACCAGATCGTGGACATCCAATGATAAATATTGGTGGTTTTTTCATCTTTATTTCTTCCTATTGAGATAATACTTTATTAAAGTTAATTACCATGTTAAATTATTTTAACTTTATTTGGTTTTTATATTATAGATTGGATTTTTAAGTATTTATTTATCATAATTTTACCAGTCTTTATAACTTTTTACATATCTAATCTTAGAAAAATGAAAATATATAGATAAAAAGATTCTTATCCTTTTGAAAAAAAATAAACATATTTAAAGATGGAAATTTTTCCTAGATATCGCTTTTTAACGATAAAAAACATTAAATATCATTTGAACATCTTAATCAATCTATTAAACAAATATTGAAAAATAAAAAAGTATGAACATTTATCGTTTACTAAAAACTTAAAATGGGGGAAAAAAGAAAATGAAAATACTTCTTGTATCACCACATCCAAACTCCAAAAGAAACTTTCTAAGTAAATTTCATTATCCTAGTTTAACCTTACAACAGGTTGCAGCATGTACTCCAAAAGAACATGAAGTTGAAATCGTAGATGAAAGATATGTAAAAATTAATTTCAAAAAAGAATACGATTTAGTTGGAATATCTTGCCTCACCTATAATTCACTAAGAGGTTATGAAATCGCAAAAATATTCAGAGAAAGAAATATACCTGTAATTTTAGGTGGTTATCATCCTTCTCTTCTACCAGATGAAGCAAAAAAACATGCAGATAGTGTGGTTATAGGTGAAGCTGAACATACTTGGTCAAAATTATTAGATGATTTAAAAAATGGTAAACTCAAAGATTTCTATAAAAAAGAAAAATTAGCTGAACCAGAAGAAATACCTCAAGCCCGTCATGATATCGGTGTATTTACTCCTTTTTCTCAATCAATACAGGCAACTAGAGGATGCCCTGTTGGATGTGAGTGGTGTGCAATGACTGTAGTAGAGGGCAATATATTTAGAGCAAGACCAATAAAATCAGTAATTGAGGAAATGAAAAAAATACCGCAAAAAAGAATATTTTTTGCAGATGCTTCATTAACTATTAATCCAAAATATACAAAAAAGCTTTTTAGAGAAATGAAAAAATTAGATAAAACCTTTGAGTGTTTTGGTAATATTAATGTACTCAAAAGAGATGAAGAATTACTAAGACTGTCTAAAGAAGCAGGTGTCGTTAAATGGTATCTAGGTATAGAATCGATTTCTCAAGAAAATATTGATCAAGCCGGTAAATCTACAAACAAAGTAAAAGATTATAAAAAAGCTATACAAAAAATTAAAAGCTATGGAATAGAAGTCACTGGTTTTTTTATTTTTGGACTAGATCACGATACACCTAAAACATTCAAAAAAACACTTAAAGCAATATATAAGTGGAAATTAGATTCTGCATCTTTTAGTATATTAACACCCTATCCTGGTACAAGACTTTTTGAAAGAATGGATAAAGAAAATAGAATCACAAATTATGATTGGTCAAGATATGAAGAAGGAAAAGTCAATTATAAACCAATGAAAATGACTGAGGAAGAACTAATTGAAGGTATTAGATATATTGCAAGAGAATTCTTCTCAATAAAGAACTCTTTAAAAAGAAGTTTCGGTAGAAATAGTATGAATCCAATAGAGGGAATTAAATTATTTATAGGAAATATTGCTTTGAGAAATTTTTATAAAAATGAAAAACTAGATATTTAAATCAAAATTAATAGATTAGTGTTGTGAAAGAATATGAAAATACTTTTAGTATTCCCAAGAATTGAGCACGGAGTTGTAACCCATAATGACAAAAAATCTTGGAGGAAAATAATAACTGGTTACCCTATAATAACACTTCCTCATATTGCTGCAATTACCCCAAAAAAACATACAGTGACTATTAAGAACGAAAACTATGAGGATATCGATTATGACACAGATGCCGATCTCATAGGAATTACATGTTACACTATGACTGCACCTAGAGTATACAAAATTGCAGATGAATTTAGAAGAAGAAAAAAGACTGTCATACTTGGCGGTTACCATCCCACAGCAATGACAGAAGAAGCTTTACAACACGCTGACAGCATAATAAAAGGATTTGCTGAAAAAACATGGCCTAAAGCAATAAATGATTTTGAAAAAGGTAAACTAAAAAAGATATATGAGCGTGACCATGATTTTGATATTTCAAAAATACCTAGAATTAGAAGGGATCTAATTAGACATAATCCAATGTTAGGTGCAATTCAAACTACGAAAGGATGCCCGCATAAATGTGAATTTTGTGCAATTAGTAGTTTCTGTGGAAATATTGTTAAACAAAGACCTATAAAAGACGTAGTTAAAGAAATAAAAGAAATGGAAAATAAAGTTTTTATAATTCACGATCCACATCTAACCCTAAATAAAAAATATGCAACAGAATTATTTAAAGAACTAATTAAACAAAAAGTTAGAAAAAAATGGGTAGCAAATGGTACAACTGATGTGATTGCTAATGCAGATGAAAAATTCCTAAACTTAGCAAGTAAAGCTGGTTGTGTTGAGTGGTTTGTTGGATTTGAATCTGTAAATCAGAATGCTTTAAATGGAATAAACAAAAAACATAATAAAGTAAAATTTTTTAAAAAAATTATTAGTAAGCTTCATGATCACGGGATGACTGTACAAGGGGGAATTATTTTTGGATTTGACCAAGATACAATTGATGTTTTTGATGGGACAATTGAAACATTGAAAAACTGGGAAATGGATGTATTGGAAATTAATATTTTAACCCCCTATCCTGGTACAAAATTATACGAAAGATTAGAAAAAGAAGGTAGAATTCTAACCAAAGATTGGTCAAAATATAATCAGATAGATGTAGTCTTTGAACCGAAAAATATGACGCCGGAAGAACTCATTGAAGGCGCAGGAAAAGTAGCAAAAGAATTCTATTCATGGCCAAATATTATAAAACGAGATTTGAAAATATTTAGAACTGCAGGAATGATTGGTGGGCTATTACCAGCTGGCACAAATATTACTTTTAGAAGGTACTATAAAAGAGATTTAAATTTTTAGAAAGATGAGGGGTTTATGTTTAGTCCTATATTGCTTACAAAAATTGCAAAAAGTTATCTAACAGACATAAATAGAGCTTGGAAACATGAGGCTAAAATAAAAAAATATAAGGATAAACAGATCAAAAAAATTGTAAAATATGCATATAAAATTCCTCTTTATCATGACTTATATAAAAAAGCAGGTATCCATCCAAACGAAATTAATGGAATAAAAGATATAGATAAATTACCAATGGTTTCAAAAAAGCATTTTAAAGGAAAAGAGCCTGAATATTTATTACCAAAAAATAAAACGGAAAATAATTATTTAGTATCAACAACCTCTGGTTCAACAGGTCAACCTGCAACATTTTATAATGAGGCGTTTACTATTTATCATTCTTTAATTGGTTTTATTAGAATCCTAAGAGCACATAATCTGAGCTGGAGAAAAAATAGACTTGCAACACTTGCAGATTTATCACCAGATAGTATAGAGAGTGCTTTTTTTACAGGATTTGGAATGTCAAGTCTAAATAAAATCCTATCTTTTAAGAATATTAAAGTATTTGATATAAGTGAAAAACCAGAAATTTTAATAAAAAAATTAGAAGAATTTAACCCAGATTTTATTGGAGGTTATCCTGCAAATTTAAATATTCTTGCAAATTTAAAAAAGGAGGGTTTCGGTAGAGATTTAGAGCCAAAAACAATTGTTACAACTGGAGCAGTTCTTGATAGATATTCAAGAGAAAATATAAAAAAAAGATTTAATTCAAAACTTGCGGATATGTATGGCGCAACAGAGTCCAGCCCAATTGCTTTCCAATGTAAAAATGGTAAATACCATGTAAATGATGACTATGTTCATTTAGAATATTTAGATTTAAAAGAAAAAGATGAGAGACATGGAGATGGAGGGAACTTAGTTATAACACGACTATACGGCAGAGGCACCCCTCTTATAAGATACGCAGGATTAAGTGATTTTATAAAACCATCTGATAAAAAATGTAGCTGTGGAATGAATACCTCTCTAATTGAATATATAGGCGGAAGGAAAGTCGATTCAATAGTTCTACCAAATGGTAAATATGTTCCGCCTTTCACCTTAACTGGTATACCTCACAAAGTTATGAATATGTATAAAACACAAAAAATGATTCAATTTCAAATAGTCCAAGAAAAAATAGATCAGATAGACTTGTTATTAGTTTTAGATAAGGAACTCAAAAACACAAAACCAAAAAACGAATTGATATTCAAAGAACTAAAAAAACAACTTCAGCAAAAATTAGGTAAAGATGTAAAAATAAATGTTAAAGAAGTTGAAAAAGTTCAATCTATTCGCTCTAACACCGCTGCTGAATCCCCAGTTGTAATATCAAAAGTAAAAAAATAAGAAAAAACAGGATCCGATGATATTTTGCATTGGATATTCAGTTGTATTTGCCCATATCTGAGACCCTAACAATTGATTTTGCAAACCAACAATCAATCTTTTTTTCAAACTGATGAAGCCCCCATACAGATAGCTTTAATATTTAACCATAGACCATGCACAAGCATTTCGTATATCCCCAAAACCTTTTTCAACAACTTTTTCCCAATTATTCCAAATATTTTTTTCCATAATCTAGGTTGAAAAGTATAAAAAAAGTGATATAAATAAATATTCTAAAAACAATTTTAGATAAATTTAAACTAAAAGGTTAAAAAAAATATTATTTCTTTTTTAATAAAAAAGATATGGTATCATTAAACTTTTCTGACTTATCAGAGTTATTTATATCAAAATATCTATCAATAAATTCCTTTCCACCCAGAAACTTTATTAACGAATCATATGTAGTTCTAAAAATCACGCGAGATGCATTTTTTAAGTTTTTAGAAACATATTTCATAATTTTCTTTTGTTTTTTAATTCCATATAAAAGAAAAACAACATCAAATTCTTTAATAGAATATTCTAATAGATCTGCACACTCAAATATTAAATTTTTATTAAAATTAAATGATTTCATAAGATTTTTTGCCTTTTTAACTGCTTTTGCATCATGATCAATTGATACAATAATTCTTGCATCTGAATGTTTTGAAAGTAGAATTGACGTTGTAGGAATTGAACCACAACCTACAACTAGAACTGAATCATCACTTGAAATATTTGAGATATCTATTTCCTTTTTAACAAGTTCTTCATACATATTAATATAATTTATATATAAAAATTCAAAATTTACTGCAATTTTTTCATAAATAATATATGAAAAGTCCATAAGAGGCTTAAAAGGACCAGTAGGAAATTTAGGAAATATATGTTTAAACAAAATTTTACTTGTAAAAGAAAGACATCTATTACGCTTATTGTTTTCCATATAAATTACTAACCTATAATATTAGGATAATGAAATATATCTTAAAATTTTTGCAATATATCAATAAAAATTAAAAATAATTATCTGTATCAAAATATCAATAAATATCAAATCATAAGAAAATAAAAAATAATCAAAGCCCTTTCTGCCAACAAGTTTACTAATCTCTTTTACATCTTTTTTATTTGATCTTAAAAGCCGGTAAGATTGAATCATAATATAAATCCATAGAATAGTAAAAGGAATTAAAAAAACAAATGATAAAATAGTTATATAAAATAAAATAAAACCAAATACTCCAGAAAATAAAAACCAAAAAAATGAAACCTTTGCCGCGTTTTTATCTCCAAAACTCGTTGCATAAGTCCTAACACCATGTCTCTTGTCACCAGCAGAATCAATAATCCCCTCTGCAACATCATGAGCATTATCTGAAAAATAGGTAAACAACAGAAGAAGGATCATGGTATAAATAGAATGTTGACTGGTAGAAACTTTTCCAAGAAAAGATAAATTAAAAAAAACTGAGGAAGACTGTGGAATAGCAGTCCATACAGCAAAAAATCCAAAAATAACTACTACTAACCATTGTACAGGCGTAAAAATCTCTGAGTATGCCGGAATTTTTACTCTTTTTTTAAGATATTTATCATGAAAAGTAACAAATAAAGCAGCAAAACCGACAATTAAAAGACAAATTGGACTAACTAATATAGCAAATATAAAGACAAGAACAGAAAAAAATAAAGCTATAGCAAAAAATTTCTTTTTACTAATGCGACCTGATGGAATAGGACGATCTGGATGAGAAATCTTATCGATCTCTGCATCGGTAATATCATTCCAGATAAGAGCAGCAAAAAAACCAGAATATAAACATAAAACCGTGTAAAGAATTATTTTTAAAAATTCTGTATTATAACTTCTAATTCCAAAGGCAAGCATTGGAACACTGACATACATAAGAACGTAACTTATAAGTTCATAAGGAGGAAGAGACCTCCATTTAGAAAGAAAAAGAAAAGGACGAGTTAAAAAATTTTTATTCTTATTCAAAAATATACCTCACTACTATTTTATTATCACCAGATAATACATTATATCAATTAAATATTTTTTATTTGGTCAAGTATCGAGCCGTCCCATAAAATATTTTTTTCAATAATCTTTTTTGTATCTTTATTAAGAATGCCCTTTTCAATTGGCGGCATATCTGAATCTTTTACTTTAGCAGACCATGCAACAATTCGCCTTACAATCCACCAAGTATATGTTAACTCTTCTACAAAATTATTACTTGTAGGTTTGATATCTCTCCATCTATGAAAGCCATTAGCAATACATCTTTTATTTGACTCTGGCATTTCTTCAATAAAACCATTCTTCCAAATCATATATTCAGGATGTGATGTGCATAGGACTATTCTCCCCTTGTTTTTATTAGGGTAAATCTCAGCTGTCATACTAGGTTTAGAGGAATAATGAAGTTTAACATTTTTTTTAGTTTTTTCCCATGGTTTTGCAAAAAAATATGTATACATAAAAACATCTTTTATACTCAATTTCTTTTTTTTAATAAAAGATAGACTTTTAAAAAAAGCAGAAATAAGCCCAGTTATTCCACCAGTATAAACCCATGCATTTATACCTGTTTTTGGATCTTTTGAAAAATCGTTTTCAGGGTAATAAGAAAGTACTTTTATTTTTCTTTTAGAATCTTTTGAAATAGTTAAAGCAGGTCCACCCCACCATCTGATCTTTATTTCATCTTTTGGATAATCCTTAAAGATAGGGTTGTCTTTTGAAATCTTAAAATCAACCGGAACTCCTCCAGTATGAATATATCTTCCGTCTTTTGTTTTTCCAGGAGCAAAAGAAAAAACATAAGCAGTTGCACCAATATTTTCAGGTTTACTTTTTTGGAAAAGATAAAACAAAGGAAAACCTAAGTTCCTATAGAAATGTTTAACTGAGGACACTTCTACATTACTTCTATTGTAAAGTCGCTCAATAAAAGATAGGGGTTTTTTATCTTTACCACAATCAAGACCTGTAAAGCAAGCGGTACCACCACATATCCCTACATAACCTCCTCCACTTTTAATAAAATTTTTTATTTGTTTTTTCCATCTACGATTACTTAAAAAAAACGGAAACCCTCTGATAATTGCTTCACCGTCACCTACACCACCACCAGGTACAATTAAAAGATCGTATCTAGAAGTATTGAGATGCCCATTAAGAATTTGTTTATCATTAATATATTCTGTGACAAATTTGAATTTTTTATTCTTCGTTTTCCATCTATAATTGTTAAGAATTGCTAAAAAATAATGTTTACCTGAACCCCAACCCAGGTGTTCTTCAGAAAGTATTGCAATTTTTATTGTTCTGTTTTTCATTAAGTTTACTCCATAAATTCTAACTAGGTATTATCTTGGTTAATATATTATGTTGATATTTTTCTAAACAATAATTTTTTTGTAATATTTTATTTTTACATAGGTTTATAATATAACAATCTTTTTCCTAATTAAATGAGGAAAAAACAAATTGATTAAAAATAATAAATATATTTTTGATAAAGAAATTGGAAAAGATTACAAGTCCGACTCTAATATTTGTCTATCCGTAGTAAATTCAAAAAAAAAATTCAAAAAATTTTTTAATTTTCCATGGGAGGTATACAAAGATGACCCGGCATGGGTACCACCGATATATGAAGAGATCAATGGTTTTTTTAAATTAAATAATCCTTTCTGGAAACATGCAGATGCTAAATTATTCTTGGCATATAAGAATGGAAAAATAGTTGGAAGGATTGCAGGAATAATTGATCATCTTTTAATTGAAAAAGAAAAAGAGAATATTGGATATTTTGGTTTTTTTGAAACAATTAATGATTATGATGTAGCAATATCACTTTTTGATTCAGTTAAAAAATGGCTGAAAGAAAAAGATATAAAAAAGATAATAGGCCCAATAGATGGACGTGTAGATATAAGGTGTGGTTTTTTATTAAATGGTTATGGTGAACAACCATTTATTTTTAGCTCATATAATCCAAAATATTATGTTGATTTTATAGAAAAATATGGCATGAAAAAATGCAGAGATCAACTAGTATATTATCTTGACCTAAGAAATATTTCTATACCTAAATATTTGAAAGAAAAAGCAGAAAAAGTAAAAAAAATGGGAATTAAAATCAGAGGTTTCAATCGTCTAAGAGCAAAAAAAGAAATAAAATGGTGGATCCCTCTTATGATGAAAACATTCTCTTTTCACTGGGGATATGTAGATGTCCCAAAAGAGGAAGTACTATCCAGATTTGGAGTAAAACAGATAAGATGGATTGCAGATCCTGGGCTTTTTCTAGTAGCTGAATCGCCAGAGGGAAAACCTATTGCATTCAAATGGACTACCCCTGATTTCAATCAAGCTATTAAAAAACTAAATGGAAAATTAGGGTTAATGGGATATCTTAAGTTCTTTTATTATTCAAAAAAAATCAATCGAGGGCGTTTTAACTTTGTTGGAATAAAAAAAGAGTGGCAGGGAAAAAAAATTGGTTCAGCTATGAACTATTGGACTATGTTAGAAATGAAAAAAAGAGGTTATATCGGCGCTGAATGTGGATGGATAGATGAAAAAAATATTGCATCTCAGAGAACAATAGAAAAAACTGGTGCAAAATTATATAAAAAATATCGAGTTTTCCAACAAAAAATATAGAAATAATAAGGTTTTTTATTAAATTAGTGAGTTTAAAAACAAATTATTGATATATGATTAACTGTATTACATCAATAAACTATATAACACGGTGAGTTGAGATTAATGAAAAAGATAATGGTTGTTGATAATGAGCCAGATATAGTTGATCTGACTAGAACCGTCCTAGAATTAGGAGGATACAGTGTAGTCACAGCACATTCAGGTGAAGAATGTTTGAGATTACTTGAAAAAGAAGATGTTGATCTGGTACTTCTTGATATTATGATGCCTGGTATGAGTGGATGGGACGTATTTAATAGGATTAACAAAAAATCAACTGGCGTAAAAGTTGCTTTTATGAGTGTACTTGAAATTTCAGATAAAAGAAAGCAGGTTTTAATTGATGAAGGTCTAGCTGATTATATTATGAAACCATTTGATAAGGACACCTTGTTAAATAGAATAGATAAAATACTTGAAGAAAAGGAAGAAGAATGAGTAAAACAATTTTAATTGTTGATGATGAACCTGATATTCTTTTTACTGTCGGACAAGTACTTGAGTCATGTGGATATAATGTAATAAAAGCAGAAAATGGTAAAGAATGTATTGAAAAATTAGAAGAATATGATAAATGCCCTGATCTAGTTTTACTTGATATTATGATGCCTGAAGTATCTGGTTGGGATGTAGCAGCAAAATTAAAAGATTGTGAAAAATGGTCTGATATACCTATTATTTTTCTCACAGCAAAAGGTGATACGATGAGCATAGGCATGGGGAATCTATCTGCTGAGGATTATATTGTTAAACCTTTTGATATCGAAGATTTAAAAGAGCGTGTTGAAAAAATACTAAGTAAATAAAAATCTATTTTTTCGGATATAATTGTACAATAATTCTTTTTAATCTGTTAAAACAAATTAATATTTGGTAATTATCAAAATGATCTGTAGAAAGTGTAATCAACGATT
>CAYYOO010000003.1:0-24570 GCA_964473335.1 uncultured Thermoplasmatales archaeon | reverse complement strand
CAAATTAATATTTGGTAATTATCAAAATGATCTGTAGAAAGTGTAATCAACGATTTGGGAAAAAAGGGAAAAACTTCTGGAGTGTAAAAATTGGAACATGTTTAAAATGTAAAAACTAAATGAGCCGATGGAGGGATTTGAACCCTCGACCTGCTGATTACGAATCAGCCGCTCAAGCCGGGCTAAGCTACATCGGCAATAGAAATACTAGTTTTGTATAAAATAATCTTTTAAAGTTTTGTCTATCTTTATTTTCCGCAACATCTTTTTACTTACTATTTATTATGGAAAAAATAACTAAAGTGATTAAAAGGGAGTGATTGGATTGTGAACGAGACTATAACAGGAGTCGATGAGGCGGGTAGAAAATAAAAGAGAAATGAAAGTATCTTTTATTTGCCCAGAGGACCTGTAATCGGCCCTTTGGTTGTTTGTGCAGTTAAAGTTGATGATAATTCTAAACTAGTTAAAAATAAGATTAGGGATTCTAAAAAACTTAGCCCCAGACGAAGAGAGTATCTAGCAAAAAAAATAATAAAATTTGCTGTTGAATATGAAATATTAGTAATTCCCGCTAAAGACATTGATGACATGAGAAAAGTAATGACCTTAAATGAAATTGAAGTGAATGCTTTTTCAAAAGTAATTAAAAAAATTAAACCAAAGCTGTGTTATGTTGATTCGGCTGATACTGATGAACTAAGATTTAAAAGTAACATTTTAAAAAACCTATCTTTCAAGCCAGAAATTATCTCTAGACATAAAGCAGATGATATCTATCCAGTAGTTGGTGCTGCATCGATTCTTGCAAAGATTAGAAGAGACCAAGAGATACAAGATATTTCTTTTAAACTTGAAAAAAAGATTGGTCTACCTACGGGTAGCGGTTATCCTGCTGATCCTATAACTGTAAGATTTATTAGAGCATGGTACAGAAAATACAATAAATTTCCTCCTGAAGTACGACATTCTTGGAACACAATTAAAAGACTTGAAAAAAATAAAAAAACAAAGACTTTGGATGATTTTTAGATAATAAGGTAAAAATAGGGCCTGGATTTTAAAAGCAGGATTGGTGCGTTTTAGGATGATTTTTTAAAACTAACACTCTATCCAGACCCATTACGTCTTAGGATGGGATGTTAAATCCTGAAGATATTTTTTAATATTTAAGCATAATCTGTAAAAATTACATTTTGACATTATGTCATTTATTAAAAATGAAAAAAAAGAGAGATTAAAAAATTAGTTATATCTGGAATATAGATATTTTTTACAATTTTCAACACTAGAAATAAGAGTATTAACATCAAGGGGTTTTGCTAGATAATCAAATATGTATGATCCAAGAATGCTCATCTTCTGGTAGTTTTTTGTTCCTTTTCCAGTGATAATTGATATTGCTACATCATCTATGTAGCCTTTTTTTACTATCTGGTTGATTGTTTCCCATCCATCCATGCCGGGCATCATCAAGTCCATTAGTATTATTCCTTTGAATCCTTTTTGTAGTTCTTTTAAGCATTCTCTACCATTAGTTACTGTTACAACATCAAAATTCTGTCTTTCCAGTATTGTCTTTAGTGAAAGTAAAACGTCTGGCTCA
Organism: uncultured Thermoplasmatales archaeon; assembly: GCA_964473335.1. GTDB lineage: Archaea > Thermoplasmatota > E2 > DHVEG-1 > DHVEG-1 > CAYZTD01. Next base: position 22,964 of record CAYYOO010000003.1, on the reverse strand, counting down.
TCATCCACAACCATTACTCTTTTCATCATTTTTTCTACCTTCCCTTCATCTTCCATGACATTGTCTGTCAATAACATTATTTAAAGTTAATGTGAAAAAACGTCAATTTGTAAAAAAATAAAAAAAATTAAAATTTAAAGACCAGCTACTTCTTCAATTGCATCAGTTAATTCTTTAATTGATTCAATAGTATGATCTCCCATATGACCTATTCTAAAAGTCTTTTCTTTTAATTTCTTACCATAGCCATTTGCAAAAACCATATCATATTTTTCATCAATTTGTTTTCTTAAATCAGCAATATTTATGCCTTTTGTATTATTAATAGTACTTACTGTTTGAGACCAATAACCCTCTTCTGGAAACATATTAAAATGTTTTTTTGCCCAATTTTGAGTGTATTCAGCCATATTTTTATGTCTATCAGATCTATTCTTATGACCTTCCTTTAGCATATGTTTCATCTGCTCTCTATAGGCATACATTAAAGAAACAGCTGGTGTTGAAGAGGTCTGACCTTTCTTATTATAGTAATCAATATTTCTTTTAAATCCAGCATACCAAAGCCCTGATTTTGTTTTACTACTTCTTTCATATGCCTTATCATTTACAACACAGACAGAAAGCCCAGGTGGCATTGCAAAACATTTCTGAACAGAAGAAAAGATAACATCAATGTTACTTTTTTCAATATCAATGTAATCTCCACCCAAACAAGATATTGCATCAACAATAAAAAGAGTATCTGGAAAATCCTTCATAACTTTCCCAATTTTTTCAATCGGATTTCTAATGCCAGTTGATGTCTCATTCATCACACAAGTGAATGCATCATATTTCTTTTTTTCAAGAGCAGATCGAACGTCCTCTGGTTTAACTGCTGTTCCCCATTCATAATCAAGTTTATCTACGTTTTTTCCGAGTCGTTCTGCAATATCAGCTTGTCTTTTACTAAAGCTTCCACATGTTGCACATAAAACATCTTTATCAACACAATCAGCAACAGAACTTTCCATAAAAGCAGTTCCAGATGCAGACAGAATTATTACATCATTTTTTGTATCTAAAAATTTTTGAGTGTCTTCTGTGATTGTTGTAAATAAATCAGTCATATCACTTGATCTATGACCTATAACATAATCATTCATTGCCTCAATAACTTGTTTTCTTACTTCAGTAGGACCCGGTATATACAATTTTTTAGGAGCCATATCTAATTTCCTCCGCCATTAAACACATTTTGAATTTATATTTCAAGAAACTTGTATATATAATTATGATTTAAAACATTCGGAGAAAAAACTTTTGATAACATTTGTAAATAAAGTAGGATAGAGTTGTACAATAACTGTTTTATAAGGAGATAAAGAAAATTATATACAGTGAGGAATATAATTATGAAGCGATTGCTAGTAAAGGCCTTAAAAAACTGTTTTGAAATGAAAAAAGAGGATGCAAAGGCCCTTGCAAAAACTGTAGAAGAAATTTTTGACGGTAAAAAAGAAATCGAAGATATGCCAATGGATAAACATGCAAGAGCACTTTTTTATGAGCTGCAAAGACAAAAACTTTTAAAACAAAGAAGAGAAGTAACAAAAGAAGAGGGAAAAAATATCAGAAGATACTACTGGTCTTTTAACGATAAAGAAATAAAAAAAGCTGCAGATAAAAAATCAGTTAAAGATCCTTTTGCAATCTATAAGAAAATCCCAAAAGAAGCATGGGTCGAAAGAAAATATTGTAGTTAAAATTGAATTTTTACTTATTAAAAAATTCAAATATTTTTCAATTAATCAAATTATAGAGATTAAAGATATGTGCATTGTTTTCAGATGCATAACTATTCTTTTCTGCAAAGGACAATAACATATCACCAGTTTTTAGATCTGCAGACCATTGGTTCCATGATTCAAAAACATGATAATCTTTACCTAAAACCTTTCCAATGTAAATCATTGATTTTATCAAAATATCACATTTATCATTATATATCTTATTTAATATCTCTAAAGTGTTTACCAAATCTAATTCACCAAAATTTTTTTCAATATTCTTACTTACAACCGTATAGCTTCTAAAAAGGGGATACATATAGTCAGTTGAAAAAACTTCATCGTTATTAAAAATAGCAGATTCTATGGATTTAATGAAAAATCTGAAAAAACCATCAAATCCACCAATATCATAATAATTCCTCTGAGTTTTCGCAATTTTTGGTTCAATAAAAAAATTAGTTCTTCTAACAACATTTTCAATTGAATAAAAAGGAGGGGTGTTTTCTACCTGATCATTCCAAGAACCTACATATAACATGTTCGATGCAACCTCAACAACCTTTCCTAAAGATCCCTCTGCATCAGAAATAATATAATTTAGACCTATTGTTTTATTAGTATTTATATAATCTATTGCATCATAGATACTTGAACTTTTATCTAGTATCAGTTGATTTTTGATTCCTATCGGCATACCACTTAATTGATAATCTTTTGATGGAGATACTTGAACGCTCAGACCAATACCTTTTTCATTTATCCCCCCTCCAAGATTCATTTTAAATGCAACAGAGGGGATCAAAGATGCATGACCTCCAATTGGTTGTCTTACAATTAAAATAGAGTTCTCATGTGCAAATTTTCCTGATATTGGATCTTTGAAAATAAATGGTAGATCACAACTTCTTGCATGGACATGAGCATCATCCTTTGTTGCTGTACCCCAAAACGAAAGACCAAAGCAGCCCATAACATCTAAGCAGTCGATAACAATATTTGCTGAAACGATATCTTCAAACAATACACCTGATCCATCAGATAGGCCAAGAATTTCTTCAATATAATTTTCAGGCACATGTTTTTTCATTTTGTTCCATATTTTTATAAGTTCATGTTTAGGATAACCAATTTCTTCAGCATAAGATAAAAAAGCTCTAACGTTTTGTTCACATTCTTCACTTAAAAGAGAACCATGCTGATATCCCATCTCGTAATATGTTCCCTCAATATGAAGCACTGTTACACCATTACTTTCTTCAATATATCCTTTATCTAATATATCAGAAGAGATAGTATTTTTACTATAGTTAACATCATGATTAAAATAAAAGCCAGATACACATGAATTTAATGTAATAAAGAACAATAGACAAATTATAAAAAATAATTTGATTCTTTTTTTCATAAAATAAATATGGGATAGTTTTATATAAAATTATTTATTTTAATATTAGTTAAGTTTTTCATCATATATAATAAAAAATCCTTAGTTATATATCGATGGTGGTTCAACAACTTGATTGTACTTATAAACATCATTAACATTTTTTTGTTTTTCTCTTTCAATTCTTAGTTCCTTGATTAGATCAACAATAATTTTTGATATGAAAAATATTGATGTTACAAAACTAAAACATGCTACAATCACTGCAAATAATACAAGAGTGTTTGTAAATATTAAATCAAAATTATTAACAAATATAAATGCCAACCAGGACACCGACATTATAATAAGAAGTATCCAGAAGGAAAAGACTGTTTTTATTAGATTTAATTTCTTCATTTTTTATGCCTAATAAAATGGTTATCTTACAAGTATTTAAATATTTGCAAAATATAAAATAAAATAAATAAATTATAAAGTGTTTTCTAATTTTTCTAATTTTAAGGTTGATTTATGGATTATCTCATTAGCAATTTTTACAACTATATCTATATAATCATCGTCAAAATAAAACTTTGAATCTATTCCAATAGGACAATCCAATCTTTCAGTACTAGATATTTCAATTACAATATTTTTTGATATACTTCTAAAACCAGAATTCTTAAAACCACAGGAAACCGCTTTTTTTACTAACCTATCACCAGATTCCAAATCATTTGAAAAAACATGTAGTATAGGTGCTTGAGATAAAAACCATAATTGACCTTTTTTTGATTTACTCAAAGCATCTTTTACATCCTTTTTATTTATCGTTCTATGCCATTTACCTAAGAATTCTGCGTTTTTCTTATCACCAATCTTAGGTAATTCTAATAGAACCGTTCTACCATAGCAACTACTAGACGTATAATACTCATCACATGAATTGATTTTTTCAAGCAATGGAATTATTCCTTTGTCTACTTTATCTTCTTTGATTGCTTTTGATAATTTGTCAATTGTATTTTTTTTATTTTCAATAAAATCTCTTTCTTTTATCATATTTGTTCAACTTCTTTATTTATTATTATGTCTCTTAATTCTAGTTCTTTGAAAAAATATTCTGGAAGGATAATATTTTCACAAGTATGTACTCCACTCTTTTTTATTATTTTTTTATTAATCATTTGAGCTATGATTGACACGGGATACGCTGTTGTTCGCATCATGGACGTTATATTATTTTTTTCATCATAGTAGTCTATCATTTGATAAGTGAGTTTAATGTCTCTTCCTTGTTTTTTTCCTTTACTAAAGACCTTTAATAAAACTACATCTTTTCCTTTTGAAGGTATTTTTTTATTTAAAAGTTTTATTAGTAGTTTTCTTGGTGAGATTTTTTTGTGATCGATTTCAATTTTTTCTTCTGATGCAAGACCCAGATCAAGGATTGGTTTTATCATTTCACAGTGCCCTGGATATCTTATAGTTTTATAATCAAGATATTTAATTATATATCTAAATGTATATGGAAGGGTAGAGCAACCACCAGAAGTAAGAAAAGCTTCCATCTTTGAAAAAGGATATGGAAAAGAAATTTCCTCAATTTCAGTCATGGATTCTTTTGATATAATCTTTTTATTATCAAGAACTAAAGCATCTTCAACATATTCATTTATTAGACCATCAGGTGAAAAAACAAGTTGATAATTAAAAGGAGGAACAGGTTTTAATGGAATTCCACCAACCCTAAGTTTGACATAATCAACTTCATCAAAAAAGTCTACTATATCTCGAGTTATAATAGAAACAAGGCCTGGTGCTAGACCACAATCGGGAATTATTGTAACATTATTTTTCTCTGCTTCTTTTGAAAGGTTCAACTGTTTTTCAACAATGTCGTTATTTCCACCTAGATCAATAAAATGAGTATTTGTTTCAATTGCTGTTTTTGTTAAAAAGTAATTAAAACTATACGGTATTGCTGAAATAAAAACATCATATTTTTTAAAAATTTTTTTTACTTTTTCTTTATTATTAATATCTAAAACTTCGTAATGAATTTTTTTTGTTTTTAAAAAGGATTTTGCAGAATCTAAAATACTTTTATCTTTATCTGAAATTGTAATTTTTTTAAATTCTGAAAAAACAGATAGATCATAGGCTACAGCTCTACCCATCATTCCAGCACCAATAATTAATATATTCATATGAATCTTGTAATTGACATCTACTTTTTTATGTTAATCCTTGTTATTGAAAAATTTTCAAAACAGTTATAAATTATGTTCCTATTTTACCGCCTGATAATAGGGAGGCTAATTCTTATGTCAGTTGACTTATGGGACAAAAAATATGAAGCAATGCCAGTTGATAAACTCAAAGAGTTACAACTTAAAAGATTAAAGCAACTCATAAAACGAGTTTATACTAAAAATAAATATTATAAGATAAAACTTGATGAAGCAGGTGTAAAACCAGATGATATCAAAAAACTTTCAGATATTGAAAAAATACCACTTCTCACTAAAGATGATCTAAGAAAATATTATCCATGGGGGCTAGTTTGCACTGAAATGGATGATATAGTTGAGGTTCATGCATCCTCAGGAACAACCGGTAAACCAGTAGTAGGACCTTATACAGCAAAAGATGTTGATCTATGGGGGGAGGTGATGGCTCGGGCTCTTTATGCAAACGGAATGAGAAAAGGAGATCGAATGCAGAATGCATATGGATACGGTCTATTTACTGGCGCACATGGTTTTGAAAAAGGCGCACAAAAAATAGGTGCTATGGTTATAACTACTTCATCAGGTAATACTCAAAGACAAATCAAAATCATGAAGGATTTTGAAAGTACAGTTATAGCTGCAACTCCAAGTTATTCACTTTATATTGCTGAAGTTGCTGAAGAAATGGGTTTTGATCCAAAAACTGATTTTAAACTAAAACTTGGAACATTTGGCGCTGAAGCATGGAGTGAAGAGATGAGAAATAACGTTGAAAAAAGATGGGGTATTCATGCTGCTGAGCACTATGGCCTAACTGAAATCATAGGCCCAGGTGTTGTATCAGAGTGCAGGCATAAGAAACTTCATATTAATGCTGACCATTTCCTAGCTGAAATTATTGACCCAAAAACTGGTGAAACACTTGAACCAGGTGAAGAAGGTGAACTAGTTTTTACAACTCTTACTAAGGAAGCATTTCCAGCAATAAGATTTAGAACAAAGGATCTTGCAACTCTATATGAAGAAACATGTGAATGTGGAAGAACCTTACCTATTCAATCTCGTATCAAAGGTAGATCTGATGATATGATGAAAGTAAAAGGTGTGATAGTATTCCCAAGCCAAATAGAAGCAGGGCTTATGCAGGTTGAAGGGGTGAGTGAATTTTATCAAATTGTTAAAACAAAGAAAGGCGATATAACTGAACTATCAGTTGAAGTTGAACCAACTGACAAACGCTGGAAAGAAGGACATCTTGATGATCTAGAACAAAAAGCTGAAGATGAAATCTATGCAATCTTGAATCTGCATGTTCCAGTTAAAGCAATTGAACCAAAGACAATTCCAAGAAGTACTGGGAAAGCTAAAAGAGTTATTGAGCGTTGAGGATAGTTTGAAAAATGTTTGAAATAATTGATCAGTTAATCCTTCCCCACATCAAGGGATTATGGACCCTCCCTTGGATTTTAATTGGGTTTTTACTTACTATTTTTCTTGCTAAATTAATTGGTAGAGAAAATATTGACAAATTAATGAAAAAAATTGGTTTGATGATTCTCTATTTTTTTGTTCCAGTTTTAATCTTTAGAATATTTTTTAATACTTCATTTGGAATTAACGAGATTACTTTTTCAATTGTTGTCACAATAATTATTGCGATAATGTATTTTATTGCATTGTTGTATGCTAAATATGTTATAAAAAAGCAAAAAATCCCAGATGGGAAAAAAAATCTATTCTTAAAAACAATGCTTACAAATCAAGGAAGAAGTTCTGCATTTATAGGTAGTATGATGTTAGGTATTGCTACCTTAAAGGTATATGCTGCGATTTTTATGGCATTAGTAGGAATCGCTCTTTTTGCAATAATACCTTTTATTTTATCTCACATGCATAAAAAAGAAACAAAGAATAAAAAAGAAGAAAATAAAAATCCACTACCTTGGTTTTTAAGGCTATATCCTTGGTATCTAATTATATTCGTCGTCGCAGGTATTTTATTTCAGTATCTTTTAGGGCCTGTCCCGGAAAGCGTAAAAATGGCGTTATCCGAATACATACTGGGGGCTAACATAGATACAATTTGGGCGCTTTATACAGCAATAACAATTCCTGCTGCACTCTATTATGTTGGTGCAGGAATACATCCAAGTGATTTTAAAAAATCAGAACTTAAAAAACTAATTGGTTTAAATAAAAAAGAAGAAAAATCAGATCACTGGGCGTGGGTTAGAAAAACTTTTCTTTTAACTGTAATAATAACTCCAGTTATTTTATCATTGGTTTTTGGTTCTTTGTTTGCTATAGGGCTAATTCCTTTAGCGTGGCTTGCTGTAATATTAATAAACGTATTTTTACCAATTACAAGTACAAATATGTTCTTACTTCCCTACGGGATTGACAAAAAAACAACAGCTCATGCAGTAACCTGGACAACACTAGTTTGCGTTCCAATAGTTGTTGCATTAATTACAGTATTTGACTTAATGCTATAAAAAGTGATAAAGTCACTTTTTCTTTTTTTCTTTTAAAATATCTTTAAAGAAAAAATAGGTTAAGGCTGCTGTTGCAATAATTAATACTATCGCATCTAAAACCAAGAGATAAGCAAAATCCATTTTTATTTCATCCTCCTTACATGAATAATATTAACAACTACAAACACAACTAATGATGCAAAAAGACCAGGATAAAGTGGTTCAAGTCCGTATATATAAACAGGCCAACCCTCTTCAGCATTCATAAAGCCATGGATAACCCAAATAATAGATGTAACTGAACCTGCAATCATAGAAGAAACTGAAGCTAAGGATGATTTTTTACCTTTATAAAAGAAACCAAAAAGAATTGGCACAATCAATGCTGAAATACCAATAGTTCCAATATAATACCACATATCAACAACTGACCTAAAATATAGAGCAAGAACAACTGATAGACCAAGTGACACTAAAATACCAATTTTAGTCATAAACATGACTTGTTTTTCTGTTGCCTTTTTTCTGAAAATATTTTTGTATAAATCATGTGAGATATTCATAGCACCTAAAAAAGTAAACGAATCAGCTGTACTCATAACAGTAGCAATAAGACCTGTTAAAAATAAACCAAGTAAGGCAGGTGGAAGTAAAGCTCCTGCAATAGATAAATAAGATGTAGCAGCAGATTCAACTTCTAAAAGACCAGCATTTGTTGCAGCAACTGCATAAATTCCTGTGAAAGTCGTACAAATATCAAATAAAAACCAAAAGACAATTGATATAAGAACTCCTTTTTTTGGAATTTTATCATCTTTAGTTGCATAACATCTCTGATAAAAACCTGGATCAGCTAGAGTCCAAAAAGCAATCATACCCCAGACTAGAATCCATAAAGTAGATTGACCACCAGTAAGCGTTAGATGCTTTGTAGTATCAATATAACCAAGAACTGGCGTTGGATCGCTAAGAGCTGAAGTTAAAAAATCAAAACCACCATAGGTTTGAACAGCTAATGGAACAATTAGTGCAACACCAACCATCATCAAAACAAACTGAATGAGATCAGTATAGATTACACCAACAAAACCACCTCGTATAGTATAAAAAATCATAAAAATTACAACAATTACAATACTAATCCATAACTCCCAGCCAAATAAAAGATTAAAAATTAGACCTAGAGAAAGAACATATGGGGCAGGTGTAACCATTAAAAAATTAAAGATTGCACCAAGAAAACGTGATTTTTTATCATAGAATCTCTCTAGTTGATCTGGAAGTGTATACATATTTGTTTTTCTAATTCTATTAGCAAGAAAAAACGCAAAGAACAAATAAACTAGATACCAAAAAAAGCCTTGAGTGATCCAGTTTACAAAACCATATTGAAAAGAAAGCTCTCCTACACCAAGTAATCCCCCATACCAGGTTGAAACTAGAGTTGCAACAAAAATAGGAAGAGTAAGTTTTCTTCCTGCAAGAAAATAATCATCAAGCCCTTTAATTTTTCTTTTAACAAAATATCCAATTATAGATAGTATTACAAAGTACCCAAAAATTATTACATAATCAATAGTCGCTAGCTTTAACATTTTTATTTATCTCCTCTTTATTCTAAAACATCTTGGATCTTTTCCAAAAATACCATTACCTGATGCAAAAGATCGTGAACGGCATCCAAAGCATATATCATTTAATGAACAAGTCTTACAATCCTCAGGCAAATTTTTTTTGTCTTTTAATTTTTTAAAAATAAGATAATCTTTATTCTTTTGAACAATATCATAGAATCTTTCATCTTTATGGATACTAGGTGCGTTTTTTTCTCTAATTGTTGCACAAGGTGTAACTGATCCATCACATAATACTGCAACAGTAGCTGAACAGTACTGTTTATTTACGCAATTCATTGGAAAAACTTTAGAATTATATTGCTTTGAATAGTTATTATAGACCTTAATTACATCTTTTCCATCAGGAATGAATTGGCTTAGTTCTTCTTTTGAAATTCCAGGCCTAAGATATGTATGATATACATTTAATGATGTTTTAATTCCAAATTTTTCTTCAAAAAAATCCATCGTCTTAATCATATCTTCAGCGGATTGTAGCCCAGTAAAAGTTACAGAATTAAGAATATTTTGAGAGGGATAACCCAAGTTTATCAAACTTTCAACTGCTGATAAAATATCTTTAAGATCCTTTCTAGTTCTATCGGGATGGAGTTTTTCATAAAGAATTGGATCAATAGTTGAAACATGAACTGAAATTAGACCCGGGTCTGCATATTTTCTAGTATTTTCTAAAATAGAAGGGTCTTCTAAAGGAAGACCGCCAGTCCAAACATTATTTTTCAAACCAAATTTTTTTGCAAGCTTCATATGTTCAAAAATTGATTTTCGAAGTAAAGGTTCACCACCAAGCCACTCTATAGCAGTAATTCCTAATTTTTTTGCATCCTTGAGAATTAATTTGATTTGATCATCAGATATAGTATTTTTTTCTTTATCTAATGCATTCATATAACAATAAATGCAACCCTGATAGCATTTATCACCTATCTCTAACTGTAAGGAATAAAATCCATCATTTTTGTAGTCTTTATTCAGTTTTTTATAATCAATCATCATTATTTCTCACTTTTATAACTAAAATTTTTCCAGAATCAAAAGAAATACTACCCTTATCTTCAACAAGCTTATTTGAAAGGCCAAACCAACCTGATTCTGTTTCAAGATTTTTTACATTCCATTTAAAACCAGAGTAGTTTAAGTTTGAAACATCTGAAATTGGTATTACTGATATGATATCTTCTTTGTTACATGAAAATCCATAATCTTTTTTCAATAGCTTAATTGTTGTTTTTCCATCAACAATTTTTGATTTAATTTTTGTATCAATTTTATCAAGGCAGTAAATATTTGCAAGAGTATGATCAATACGATTTCCAATAGCGCAAAAAATAATTATTTCTTTAGGATCTAATTTTTTTGCAAGATCAATTGCTAATTCTAAATCAGTTTTATCTTGATCTGTATCTTTAATTATCTTTGTTTTATCATTTTTTTTAAAAAATTGATAAACGCTATCTTTTATTGAATCTAGATCTCCAACTATATAATCTGGTGTGATTCCAATTTCCTTAATTGTATTTGATCCACCATCAGCACAAATATAGATATCAAAATCTTTTAACAAATCTTTATGATATTCTTTGTTTTTTAACGGACCACTTGCAATGATTGCTATCTTATTTTTCATTGATTTCACCAAGAATTTTTAATAGTTTATTTGAAACATCCAAAGCATCATTTCCTAAGATATATGCACAGGGCTCTATTCCAAAATCACCCTTATGAACTAAAATATCATAACCCGAGTCTGATTTTTTAAAATCAAAATCCTTTGTTAAAAAACCAATTTTAAAATTTGTTTTATCAAGATTCTTGTTATAGGCTATGTTCATTATTGCTTTTTTTTCTAAATTTTTTCCATGGTCTAATAAAATTGAGGATAGATGTTTACTTCTTCCGAATCTTATTCCATTGTATCCAGTAATTTTTTTATCAGCAATAATAAGACCATCTAAAAAAGATGCTACATCCTCAGGGGTTTTAAGATTTTTTTTAGCCATTGCTATGTTTATTTTTACTTCAGGAATAAGACCAGATAAATCTTTTTCTTTTATATTGTAAAATGCTTTTTTTAAATTTTCAAGAATTTTACTATTTTCATCAGAAAGTATTTCATTTTTATCTGCAAGAAAAAAATTTCCTTCCTGATCTTTATTTGAAAAAGTAACACAAGTTTGAAAATCTACTTTATTTTCTTTTAGAATTTTTTCAGCAATCTTTTCTGAAATTTCATTTATTTCATTATTTACTTTATTATTATCATTCTTACAGTATATTGATACCATTGGTTGAGACATATTTAGTAACTGTGCTATCTTTGATTGTGGCATTTTTTTCTTATATAGAATATTTGCAATTGTTTGTTTTACAACATTTGTCTTTTCTTTATTTAATAAGAATACTTCCTCCGCCATTATTAATCACTAATATAAATTTATAAATGGTTTATAAGTCTTTTGAAAAAATAAATTACCTAATAATTTAAATTTGATAAAAATAATACTAGTAACGTGTACATAATAAAAAGGTTTGAACCAAAGGATATGTTTGCAGTTATAAAACTAGCTTCAGATACACTGACAGAAAGATATAGCCCAAGTTTATTTACCTATTTTTATGAAACTTATCCACAAGGTTTTTTAACCGCTGAAATGGGACACAAAATAATTGGATTTTTAATAGGTATAAAAATAGAAGAAAAAAAATCAAAGATAATCATGATTTCAGTTCTAGAACTTCAGCAAAGAAAAAAAATTGGTACTGCTCTTCTTAAAGAATTTGAAAAGACAGCTATAAAAGATAAAGTTAAAGAAATAGAACTAGAGGTAAGAACACAAAATAAAAAAGCAATCAAATTCTACCAAAAACATGGCTACAAAATAATAGAAAAAATAAATGATTATTACCAGAATTCTGAAAATGCATATATAATGAAGAAATTATTGAGTTAATTCTCTGACAAGTTGCTTTTCTTTATCGGTCATAAATCTTTCAGCCATTAAACTAAGCCTGCCTGAAACCTTTTCAAGCCCAGGGCAGTTGTTATTTGACATTAATGTAGCAATACCTCTACTGAGGGTAAAAACAGCTAATTTATGCTCTCTTTTTGACTTATATACTTGATATGGTGTAACATCTAGTTTGTAGTATGACCTGAATTCCACTCCGCCATTATGTTCTACAATACTTTCTAAATGAGTTTTCAATTGTAACAAAAACGTATGAAGTTGTATAAGCTCATCTTTTTGCATGTCAAATATTCCCTCGTCCCAAAATATTAAAAGTATAATGAAACAAATGCTTTTTATGATTTTCTGCTGAAAACTTATATATTAGTTTTTAATTCGGTGCTTGAAAAATTAAAATAAAAAAAGAAAAATAAAAAAATTATTCAAGATCTTTTTTGGTATAAACGTTTACTGAGCTGGGCATTTTAACGACATTTCCCATTTTCATTCCAACGATTTCTTTTACATTTTTACTATTTGCAATGTCTAAAAGACGCTGGGTTATGATTCCATCAAAAACTACACCAGAGATATTATTGCTCTTCTTTAAGGTGTCAGTCAATTCACGAACAGGTATCTTTTTGATCTCTTTATCGTTATTATCAAACAATACTGCCTTCAATGAACCAGATATTCCCTTGAGCGTCTTATTGTATTTTTTCTGTTTTTCTGAAGTGATTTTCTTAGGTTTACTTTCTTTTTTTCTATCATCTGATTTATTTTTTTGTTGTGGTTTTTCTCTTTTGGATTGCTTTTTCTTTGTTTGGGGTTTATCATTATTCTTTCTATCTAGTTTTATATCAAACATCTCAGCGTACTGTTCAGCAGGTATCTTGTTTTTCAAAGCTTTCATAATTAGTTTCTGAGGGATTTCTTCAACTTCCCTGGTTTGCGGTGCACGTGCTACAAAATCGACATCTGCAGTTTGTAAAAGTTCTTTTAATATCAATTCTCCGCCTCTATCACCATCTACAAAAGCAGTGGTAATTCTTTCTTTTGTTAGATCTGAAATAGAACTAGGGATATTTGTTCCACCAACTGCAATTACATTTTTTATACCATATCTTAGAAGATTAAGAACATCTCTTCTTCCTTCAACAAGAATTATTGCATCGCTTTTTTCAATGTTAGGACCTGCAGGGCAATGATCTGGACCATAATTTGTAATTTCTTCTATTTGAACAGCTTGCCTTACATTATCAGCAATGCTTTCTCCTTCTTCTTTACCCTCTTTAATTACTTGGTTTAATAACTGCTTTGCTCGTTCTATAACTTTTTTTCTTCGTACAACTCTAACATCTTCAACTTGATCAGCTGAGATTTTTGCTTTACAAGGACCGACTCTGTCGATACTTTCAAAAGCTGCAGCAAGTATTACAGTCTCGACTTTATCAAGTGATGTAGGAAGAGTTATTTCTCCTTCACTTTTCCCGTTCTTTGAACTCAACTCTACTTCGATTCTACCTACTCTTGCCGATCTTTGTAATTCTCTTAAATCTAATTCATCACCTAATAGGCCTTCAGTTTGACCAAAAATAGCGCCTACTACGTCTGATTTTTCAATTATTCCATCTGCCTTTATATGTGCCTTAATTAAATATTTAGTTGTTGCAGGATCAATTGTCATAATTTATCACCTTAGTTAATTCTTTATGAAAAATAGCACCTTTATCCGCTTTTATTTGACTTAGCAAATATAGGTGTTATACCTAAACATGTTGCTTGTAAATCCCAAATTTTTTAAGTTCTAAGCGTTTGATTATGAATTAAATCTTAAATTATTAATTGCACAAACTAAAGTGCTATTTTTCAAATATTTATCCTAGATTATATCTAGAATACTTATTATTATATTATTTGTTAGCTTTGCGCCATATTTAAATGTTATGCCAGTATTCAGCAATGAATGTTTAACATGAGTGAAAAGATATACATTGGTGTTGCCTGGCCTTATGCAAATGGTTCACTACATCTAGGTCATATAGCAGGATGCTATCTTCCAGCTGATATATTTGCAAGATATAACAGACTTAAACAAAATGATGTATTAATGGTATCAGGTAGTGATGAGCACGGAACGCCAGTGACAATTACTGCAGATAAAGAAAACACAACACCGCAAAAAATTGTAGATAGATATAACAAGGAACATACGGAAAATATGAAAGAGATGGGCATTTCTTTTGACCTTTTTACAAGAACCACAACAAATAACCATGAAAAGGTTGTAAAAGATGTATTTAAGACACTCTATGATAAAGGATACATATATGAAAAAGAAGTAGAATCATTCTACTGCAAAAATTGTGATAAATTTCTTCCAGATAGATATATAGAGGGAAAATGCCCTGAATGCGGAAATGAAAAGGCTCGAGGGGATCAATGTGATGAATGTGGAACAATACTTGACCCTCAAGAACTAAAAAACGTAATATGTAAAATATGCAATTGTGAACCTAAAATTAGAACAAGTAAACATCTTTTCTTTGCTTTAAGTAAATTTGAAAAAAAATTAAAAGAATTTATGAAAGATAAAAAACACTGGAAATCAAGTGTTTGGAAATTTACAAATAATTGGCTTAAAGATGGATTAAAGGATCGTGCAATAACACGCGACATGAGCTGGGGAATAAAAGTTCCAATAGACGGTTATGAGGATAAGAGAATATATGTATGGTTTGATGCAGTTATTGGATACATTGCTGCAAGTAAAGAATGGGCAAAAATTCAAAAAGATGAAAACAAATGGAAAAGTTGGTGGGAAAATAAAGATGCTAAACATTATTATTTTCTAGCTAAAGACAACATTCCATTTCATAGCATTATTTGGCCATCAATATTAATGGGATATAACAAAAATTTGAATTTACCGTATGATATCCCTGCAAATGAATATTTAAGACTTGAAGGAGAACAATTCTCAAAAAGTAGAGGTATTGCTGTTTGGGTTCCTGATATTATAAAAAACCTTGATGTAGATTCTGTTAGATACTATTTATCAATAAACATGCCAGAAAACAAAGATACAAACTGGGCATGGAACGATTTTGTTTCAAAAAATAACGATGAACTAGTTGGAGCATATGGAAATTTTGTACATAGAGTTATAACATTTACTAGTAAAAATTTTGGAGAAATCCCCAGACTTAATAAACCTAATGAACTAGATAAAAAAGCAATAGATGAAATCAGAAAAACATCAGAAAAAGTATCAAATGCAATTAAGAACTGTAAATTCAAAATAGGTCTAAGAGAAGCAATGAACCTAGCTAAATTTGCAAATAAATATTTCAATGATAATGAACCATGGAAACTAGTTAAAGAAGATAAAGAAAGATGTAAAACGGTTCTACACACTTGTATAAAAATAATAAAAGCTCTAGCAATTTTTACTCATTCCTATCTACCTTTTTCATCAAATGAAATATGGAAGATGATAGGGGAAAAAGATACTATAGAAAAATCAACATGGGAGGATTCATTAAAGGATTTGAAAGTTGGAACTGAACTAGTAAAACCAAAGCCTTTATTTAAGAAACTTTCAATTGCAGATTTCATGACAGAAGAAGATCCTTTTTCAAAACTAGATCTGCGTGTCGCAGAAGTACTTGATGTAAAGGATCATCCAAACGCAGACAAACTATACATGCTAAATTTAGATCTAGGAAAACTAGGAAAAAGAGTGATTGTTGCGGGTATGAAACCATATTACTCAAGAGAAGAGCTAATTGGAAAAAGAATAATTATTGTTTATAATTTAAAACCTGCAAAGATACGTGGTGTTAAATCAAATGGAATGCTTCTTGCCGCCGAAGATGGAAAAGGAACATGTTCACTACTTGATCCGAAAGATGCAAATCCTGGTAGTGAAGTAATAATTGAAGGTATTTCAAAAAATCCTGAAAAAGTTCTTGAGTTTGATGATTTCAAAGATGTAAAAATGATAATAGATGAAAATCAGAAAGCAATTTATAATGGAAAAACATTAAAGGGTAAAAAAGGAGATATCAGCTCAGATAAAAAAATTGAGAAAGGTTCAAAAATTTTATAAAAAAATAATGGAGGAGTAAAAACTTGAGTACTGTAACAGAAACAAATCTACCATTAAAGGCTTTTAAAACAGGAAAAGTAAGAGATATATATGAAGCAAATGACAAACTTTTAATTGTTGTAACAGACCGAATTTCAGCTTTTGATTATGTCTTACATGAAGCAATTCCAAATAAAGGAATTTGCCTTACTCAAATCTCAAAATTCTGGTTTGAACATTTTAAAGACACAGTTAAAAGCCATATGATAACTACAGAGGTATCTAGTTATTTAGATAAATTAAAAACCTATGCTAATGAAGTTGATAACAGAGGAATGCTAGTCAAAAAAGCTAAAGTTTTTCCTGTTGAATGTATTGTTCGAGGTTATATATCCGGCTCAGCATGGAAATCATATCAAAAAGATGGAACAGTCTGTGGGATTAAACTTCCAAGTGGAATGAAAGAATCAGAAAAATTCGATGAACCCTTATTTACACCAAGTACCAAAGCTGATGTAGGACACGATGAAAATATTTCTTTTGAAAAAATGAAAGAAATGATAGGTGAAAAAAACGCTGAAAAACTAAAAGAATTGTCATTAGAACTATATAACAAAGGTGCAGAATACGCAAGAAAAAAAGGAATAATTATTGCTGATACAAAATTTGAATTTGGAAAAATCGATGATGAGATAGTTTTAGTTGACGAAGTCTTAACACCTGATTCCAGCAGATTTTGGCCAGAAGATGAATACGTTCCAGGTAAAAAACAATCAAGTTTTGATAAACAATACGTTCGAGATTATCTGAGTACAACAGAGTGGGATAAAAACAGTACACCACCCAATCTACCTGAAAAAGTAGTAAAAGGTACTGAATCTAGATATATTGAAGCATATGAAAAATTAACAGGGAAAAAATTCCAATTTTAGATATACATAAAAAGACATATCTAAATATATTTAACCTAGCTGTATTGGGGACCTCCAGTCATACCCAGGGGTCCTAATTCCAACTTTTGGAATCATAGGCATTCTTCTTTTATGCTGGCTTTTAATTCTTAAATTTTTGATTCTTAAAACTTCGGGTTCTTCAACACAAGATTGTTTTGAAATACTTTTAATGTCAATTTTTTTTTCCAGGCCCATTAAAATTGCATCTAAAGTTTCATAGTCCATTTTTAGTTCTTTTTGATCGGTTTGGCCTTTGATTAGACCTGCTGTTGGGGGTTTTTTGATAATTTTTTCAGGGATTTCTAAGTACCGAGCAAGTTTATAGATTTGAGTTTTATATAGATCTCCAATCGGCATGATGTCTACTCCACCATCACCAAATTTTGTAAAGTATCCAACAAGAATTTCAGATTTATTTGAGGTTCCACATACTATACTATCATTCATGTTTGCATATTCAAATAGAATTATCATTCGGATTCTTGCTTTTATGTTTGCTAGAGCAATTTTTTTGGGTTTTAAAATACAATATTTTTTGTATTCAGATATAAGTGGAGTTATGTCTTTAGTTTTAATATTTAGATCAAACTTTTTTGAGATTATATCTTGGTCTCTTGTATCTGATTTTGGAGTGACATTATCAGGTAAAAAAACACATTTTACATTTTCTTTTCCAAGAGCTTTTTTACAAAGAACTGCAGTTACTGCTGAATCAATACCACCAGAAAGACCAAGGACAACACCTTTCATCCCAGTATTTTTTACATAAGTCTTAATGAATTCCTCAATTACAATTGATACTTCACTAAAGTCAAGACCTATTTTATCACCCAATCTTCAATCAAAGGATGTAGAATCCTTATAAATAGTATTTCCATGTGAATCCATTGCAACAACAAGAGGCCCAAAGTCTTTTACTTCAAAAATCCAGATCGCTTCGGCCATACCAAGTTTTTCCAAATAATAAACTTCTTTTATTTTTGTGATTTTATCAGCAGCAAGTGCTCCTGCACCACCAGTATAAGATGCATATATACATATATATTTTTGTAAAGCTTTTTGTGTATTTAATCCCATATCTCCTTTTCCGATGATTAGACTTACATCAAACTTTTCTATAAACCTATCTTCAAATAGTTCCATTCGTGAACTTGTCGTAGGACCTGCAGAAATAACTTTCCAATCATTACCTTTTTTTTCCATAAGTGGACCACAATGATAAAGAGCCAACTTAGATGGATCAAAAGAAAGATCATTTTTATCCATTTTTAGAAGTATCTCATGAGCTGAATCACGAGCGGTAAAAACAGTACCAGATAGATAAATAATATCTCCAACTTTTAGATTTTTAATATCGGTTTTATGTAGAGGGGTTTTAAGATGAAATTCAGACAACTATAAAACCTCCCAAGATCCATCTGATTTAATAATCATCTTAGCTCTTCTATCAGCCCAACATTGAACAACAAGGCCCACCGGAAGACTCGCTGGATGCCTTGGTGCTTTTTCAATATGAACATCAAGAACAGTAGTTTTCCCACCAAGACCCATGGGGCCAACACCACTTTTATTGATTTCATCTTTGATATAATTTTCAATTTTAGCAATTTCTTTATCTGAATTATTCTTTCCAACAGGCCGAAGGAGTGCTTTTTTACCTAGTTTCATTGCTAAATCTGCACCACCACCAATGCCAATACCTACAACAGTAGGAGGGCAGGGATTTCCACCAGCTGAAATCATTTCTTTAACAACAAAATCCTTGATTCCTTCAATACCCTGGCCTGGTTTTAGCATTACTAGTTTACTCATGTTTTCACTACCACCACCTTTTGGAATAGCAGTGATTTCACAAGTATTTCCATCAGAAAAATCCCAAGTTATAGCAGGAATGTAATCTCCAACATTATCTTTGTGATTTACTTTAGTAAAAGGATCAATTGTATTAGGTCGAAGAGGAATTTGTTTAGTTGCTTTTTTTACACCATCAGTTATTGCATCTTTAATCCTACTTGAAAAAGAAAAGTTTTTCCCGATTTCTACAAAAAAGGTTTGAACACCTGTGTCCTGACACATCGGCCTATCTGTTTTTTTAGCTATATCAATATTTTTTAAAATATTTTCAATTTGAATTTTAGCAATACCTTTTTCAATTTTAAGTGAATTTTTTAGAGCATTAATTACATCCTTTGGAAGATCAGTTTCAGCTTTACGGATAAGTTCAACTATTCCTCCCACTAAACTATCATAATCCATGAATTTCTAAAAACCTGTAAAAGATAAGTACAAATTAAGATTTTTGATAAAAAAAAGAAAAAATTGGGTTAAATAATAACCCTACTGTTTTTTTTATTCTTGTCTGTTATCAACAAGAGTATCTACAATTGATGGATCAGCTAATGTACTAGTATCACCAAGTTCATCGACTTTACCATCAGCAATTTTTCTTAAGATACGTCTCATGATTTTACCAGATCTGGTCTTTGGAAGGCCTTCAGTATACTGAATTCTATCAGGTGATGCAATAGGTCCGATTTCTTCTCTACAGATATTTACTATTTCTTTAGTTAGACCATCGTGGACTTTTTGTCCTGCTTTTAGTGTTACATATGCATATATTCCCTGACCTTTAATGTCGTGTGGGAATCCTACAACTGCTGCTTCAGCAACTTTTTGGTGTTTACCAATTGCACCTTCAACTTCAGCTGTACCTATTCTATGACCTGAAACGTTTATTACATCATCAACACGGCCAGTTATCCAGTAGTATCCATCTTCATCTTTTCTACAGCCATCGCCAGTAAAGTAGTATCCAGGATACATTGAAAAATATGTGTTTACAAATCTTTCATGATCACCATATAAAGTTCTCATCATACCCGGCCATGCAGATTTTATTGCTAAGTTTCCTTCAATACTGTTACCGGTTTTTTCTTTTCCATTATCATCCATGATTACTGGTTCAACGCCAAAGAAAGGTTTAGTTGCTGAACCTGGTTTTAATGGAGTTGCACCTGGAAGTGGTGTGATAAGAATTCCACCGGTTTCAGTTTGCCACCATGTATCAACAATTGGGCATCTTCCGCCACCGACTAGATCATAATACCATTTCCATTCTTTTTCTTTGATAGGTTCGCCGACACTACCAAGAACTTTTAATGTATCAAGATTGTGTTTTTCTACCCATTTATCACCTTGTTTCATAAGAGCTCTAAGTGCAGTTGGTGCTGTGTAAAAGATGTTTACGTTGTGTCTCTCACAAATTCCCCAGAATCTACCCCAATCTGGATAGTTAGGAACACCTTCATACATAAGAGTTGTTGCTTTGTTTGTAAGTGGACCATATACAATATATGAGTGACCTGTAATCCAGCCGATATCAGCTGTACACCAATAGATATCGCCTTCATGATAATCAAAAACATATTTGTGTGTAACAGTAGTATAAACTAAGTATCCGCCAGTTGTATGAAGTACACCTTTTGGTTTACCAGTTGAACCAGATGTGTATAATATGAATAATGGATCTTCAGCATCCATTTCCCCAGGTGGACACTCTGGATCTGCTTTTTCCATTTCTTCATGCCACCAGCAGTCTTTATCAGTCCAGTTAACTTCTGAACCTATTCTTTTTACAACAATAACTGATTCAATTGAAGGTGTGTCTTCTACTGCTTTATCAACAGTTGGTTTCATTGGAAGAGGTTTTGCTCCCCTGACACCTTCATCTTGGGTGATTAAAATTTTACATTTTGAGTCGTTTACTCTGTCTTTTAATGAATCAGCTGAAAATCCACCAAATACAATAGAATGGACTGCGCCGATTCTTGAACAAGCAAGCATTGCAATAGCTAGTTCAGGGACCATTTGTAGATATATACAAACACGATCGCCTTTTTTGACTCCTTTTGATTTTAAAACATTTGCAAATTTTTGTACTTCAGAAAGAAGTTCCTTGAAGGTATATTTTTTGATCATGTCTGGTTCGTTTCCTTCCCAAACAATTGCTATTTCATCACCGTCTCCATTTTCAACGTGTCTATCAAGACAGTTGTATGAAACGTTTAATTTTGCTCCTTCGAACCATTTGATTTTTCCTTCTTTAAAATTGTAGTCTCTAACTTTATTCCATTTTTTGTACCAGCTTACATGTTCATCAGCCATCTTTGCCCAAAAATCTTCTGGGTTTTTAACTGATTCATCATACATTTTCTGATACTCATCCATGTTTTTCACATGTGCTTTTCTACTAAACTCTTCGCTGGGATTAAAAATCTCAACAGTTTCTTCTTCTGGCATATTTTTTCAACCTCTTATCATATTTTCAATTGATTATTATTCAATTATGATGATCAAAAATACCCTTCTGATCATCCTCCCCTATATATAAGTAAGGGAATTGCGAATTATAGTTACAGTATAAGTATTTTTTCATAAATTAATTGAAATTATGGAAAGAAAAAACAATAAATCATATACAAAAAAACAAAAAAATATATTGACAATAATATATTGTTGCAAATTGTAGAATAGTTTTAGTACAATTTTATATTAATTTGAATTTAATTCCAATATTTTCCTTGAAATTGGTGAAAAATTAAAATCCTTTATAACAGTCATACGTTCAAACATATATTTACCAATTTGAGGAGTATCAGAAATTAATTCTTTTTCTTTTAAATATCGGATTTTATGCATTTTGTCCTCTTTATATTTTTGATAATTATGATAAGCAGAAATAATTACGCTTTCAAATTTTCTTTTAGCAAAAAATATAGTTGAATTTGTATCCAAAAATTCAATATCCTTTTCTGATGGATATTTATTTGGATCAAAACTAATTGGATAAAAAGCTAAGATTTCAAAACCAAGCTTTTTAAGATTTGGAATAGTGATTGTTTTTAACATATTATTTTCAAAAAAACTTTTTTTCATCCTAGATACTGTATGACGAGAAAGACCAACAAATTCGCCTATTTTTTGTGTTGTTGAGTTTGGGTTTTTTACTAAAGTTGAATATACATTCTTTTCTTTATCATTTAATTCAATATTACTAATATCGTCAAATAATATGTTTTTATCTTTATTACTCTCAATATTTTCTATTTCAAAGAAATCTTTGATAACTCTAGAAAAATCAAAGAATCTGATTATCTCACTTATTTCAAAGGGAAATACAATTTCGTTTGGATATTCTTTTTCAAGAAGACCTACTCCACCAAAAGTTTCTGTACGAATATCATTTATTCTTCCAATGTTTGTATAATTTTTTGAAAGACTAATTGAAAAACCTTTTTCCTGTTCACCTACTGAATAAAAGATTTCATCAAAAACCTCAATTGTTCTTTTGGTTGTTTTAATTCTTTCATCAAGAGGTATTACTGGATTGAACTGAGTATATATTACAGCCAGCATCTCACAACCAAGTCGATTTAAAAGAGGGACTGTTAATTTTCTTAAAAATCCTTGATCGTAGAGCCTTCT
>CAYYOO010000002.1:0-52961 GCA_964473335.1 uncultured Thermoplasmatales archaeon | reverse complement strand
ATAGGTGAATACGCTGAAGATATATCTGAAACAGTAATAAATCACTTAGTAGGAATTGAATAAATAAAATTATTTTGCTATCATGGACCTAAGCCAATCAGCAACGTTTTCAGCGTGATCTGCTATTTCATCTACCCAATCAGTTATTTTCAAAAGATGATAAACATCCATTGGATCAAGTTTCTTTTCAAGTTTATAAACTCCTTTATTCATCTCATATTTTTTCTTATCTGCTTTATATTCGAGTTTATGAATTTTATAAATGAATTCTTTTGTTTGTTCACGTTCTCTTTTAACAAAACCAGTGACAACAAGATCTCTAATATTGCACACTGCTTTTTCCATAGCTTTGATTGTATCCATAACTAGATTTGCATGTTCCAAAAATAAACCTTGTAACTCTTTTGGAATCTTAGTATGACGCATATCGAGCATTTCTGCAAGATTCTCAGCATGATCAAGAATAGCATCTTGCTCTCTAAGTGCCCATAAAAACTTACCTTTATCAACAGGCATTAATAGACTAGAAGGTAAATGATTTCTAAGATTTCCCTTGATAATATCTGCTTCATGTTCTATTTTTGAAACTTTTTTAGCAATATCAGAAAAACCTTTGTAGTCACCTTGATAATATTTTATTATACTTTTATGTAAAATACCAATTCCCTCACGAACCTTACACATATGGTTTACAAGTTGAACAAAAGGAGTTTTTCTTCTAAAAACGTCAGATACTGGAGCTCTGAAATGATTTTTATCTTCATTCATAATATCACCCTTTCTAAATTCCTAATATTGTTTTCAATAATAAAAAAATTCCTATACACGTACCTGCTGCTACAGGTAGCGTCAACAGCCATGAAGCAACTATTTTTTTAATGACACTCAAGTCAACTGCTTCAAGTCCTCTAGCCAGACCAACGCCTATTACTGCCCCTACAACCGTATGCGATGTTGAAATAGGCATTCCAAGTCTTGAAGCAACTAGAACCGTAGTCGCAGCACCAAAATCAACAGAAAAACCACGGGTATTAGTAAGACTAGTAATTCTTCCGCCTACTGTTTTCATAACACGTTTACCCCAGGTTAATGCACCAAATGCAATACCAAACCCTCCTAAAACTAAAAGACCTGGATGAATAGTTCCATATTGACTGAAACTACCGTTTTGTGCTAAAGGAATTATACCTGCAACAGGTCCAATTGCATTTGCAACATCATTTGCACCAATTGAAAATGCAACATAACAGGATGTTCCAACCTGAAGTTTTCTAAAAATGCTTTCAACTGTAGCATAATCTTCTATTTTCTTTGCTTTTACTTTTCTAAGCAATATAATACTGATTACACCTACCAATATTGAGACTAATAAAGATAAGCCAATGCTAAATAATAAAGATAAATTTAATCCTTTGCTTAAAGGTGTTTTTAATAAAAAAGAAGACATAATCAAAAAAGCTGTAGCTCCAATTATGATTGGTCCTATAATCTTTGCTGATTCTACTGGTTCCTCTTTTGAAAAAATAAATTTAACAATAGTTTTGAATATTAGAAAAGCAAGAATGCATCCAAACAATGGTGAAAGTACCCAACTTGCTGCAACTGACCCTATTTTATACCAGTTTACATAGCTGATTCCACCGGCGACAATTCCAAAACCCATCAACGCTCCGATAATAGAGTGAGTTGTAGAAATAGGCATTTCTTTCCAAGTCGAAAGTGTGGCCCAGATTGCTGCAGCAAGTAGTGCAGAAACAAAACCAATTATTAAAATGCTAGTTGAGATGTTTTCAACTTTTATAATATCAGATTTAATTGTTTCTGTAACATGAGGCCCTACAAGAACTGCACCTAAAAAGACAAGAACTCCTGCAATTATCACCGCTTGCTTGTGTGTTATTGCTTTTGCTCCAACCGCTGTGGACATAGAGTTGGCTACATCATTTGCACCTATACTCCATGCCATATAAAATGCAATAGCACTAGTAACTGCTATGATTATCCACAGATTAATATCCAGAACCATTCATTCCTCCCATCAAAGCAGTATATAGATTATATAGAAAAGTATTACGAAAAAAAAAATTATATAGATTTTAAAAAAATATTGTTTTTATTTAGAGATATTTTCTAAAACTAGTTCAAGTGCTTTATTACAAAATTGTTCTTTTATTTCTAACCTATCACCAGAAAATTGAAATTTTCTAACAAGAGTCTTAGTTTTTGATGAAAAACCAATAAAAACAGTTCCAACTGGTTTTTCTTTAGTGCCACCTGTAGGTCCTGCTATACCAGTTGTTGAAACTGCAATATCTACATTTGATTTTTTTCTCGCGCCTTCCGCCATTTGCCTAGCAACAATTTTACTTACTGCACCATTTTTGTTAATAGCTTCTTCAGAAACACCTAATAATTCAATCTTTGCTTTATTACTATATGTAACTAGACCTCTATCAAAATAATCTGAACTACCAGAAATATCTGTAAGAACATTTGCAATAAGTCCACCAGTTGCTGATTCAGCAGTAGCAATAGTTAAATTCTTTTTTTTAAGAACATCTGATAGATTTTTTAATATTTTTTTATCAATCAATAAGCATACCTCAGCAAATCTTAATTGTTTTTTAGGTTAAAAACATTAAACCTCTAAAAATTCGAAACTATTAAATAATATTCTTATAATGCAAACTTAACAATATAAAATATATATTCTATATAAAATATAGAGATTAAAAGTGGGAGGAAAGATAAAGTGAAGAAAAAAATAATAATTTTAATGTTAGCAATAGCACTAGTAGTCGGTATATTAAGCGGATGTGTAGAAGAAACTACTGATGAAGAGGAAGAAGAGGAAGAGGAAGAAGAACCAACAACACCAACAATGCCTACAGCAAGTTTTACATACACGCCAATGAACGTAAATATCACAAATACAACTCAGGTTAATTTCACATCTACTGTTACATTAGGAGATGCAAATGCAACAGAGCTAACCTACGATTGGGATTTTGGCGATGGAACAACTAGCAACGAAACAGACCCAACACATACTTATGAAACTGTTGGGACATATAACGTTACACTAACAGTAACAGATAAGACAGATACTACACTCACAGCTACAACAGACGTAACTCAAATTGAAGTTGTTGCTGTAACTGAATAATAAAACAAATAGTTTTGCAGTTTAGATAGCTGCAAAATAATTTCTTTTTTTTATACTTCTTAAATAACGTTAAATATTATATAGTAAAATCCTTATGCACCATTCTAAAAAATAATTAGTCCCGTAGTGTAGCGGTCAATCATTTTGGCCTTTGGAGCCAGAGACCCCAGTTCGAATCTGGGCGGGACTATCACCTAAATTTGTAAGTAATTTTATATAACAAATGTGTGTTTAGGGAAAAATAATTCATATGCTCCCGTGGTGTAGTCCGGCCAATCATTCTGGCCTTTCGCAGGTATTTAACCTGAAGATAGCCAGCTACACGGGTTCGAATCCCGTCGGGAGCACTCGATATACTTTTTACAGGAGAAAAGACCTTCTTTTTTCAAATGCTTCTTTTAAGCATTATCGCTAAAGGTTCAAATCCCTTCCCCCCTTATTTCATATCGTATTTTAAAAGGAGCTAGAAGGAGTTTTATTCAAATTTATTCCCGTACACGATTTCACCCTTTAAATCAAAGTAGTAATATAATATTTTATTTGAAGTAAAAAATAAACTATTTTTTTATATCTCTGGTTTTTTAACATCAAATCTCCCTTTTTCAAATTATAACAACCACAAAATCTATTTACTTGATTACAGATGCAAATTATATATTAAAAGAGGATGGATGGAAAAGATGGAACAAAGCATGAATTTTAATACATTAACAAAAGAAGTTGAACGTATAAAATCAGGGATAGAGGGTTTAGATAATTTTATGGAAGGTGGTTTTCCAAAAAGTTCTAACATAGTATTATCTGGTCTACCGGGGACAGGAAAGACGTTATTTGGCATGGCGTATATTGCTGAAGGATGCCGAAATAACGAGAAATGTTTATATATAACTGTTGAACAATCACCTGAAGCAATAATTAAACAAGCAATTCAGTTCAACTGGAATTTTACTGAATGGCAAAAACAAGGATCTTTAAAAATTGCGCATTTTGATTTCTTAAAACCGATTAGTAAAAAAATGTTAGAAAATATCTTAGAAGACGTTGAAAATGATCAGTATGATAGAGTAGTAATTGATAGCATTAGCGCAATAGCTCATGCGCCAATTCCAATATCTTATTTAGAATTTCTTGAACTCTTTGACAAGACAACTAAAAAAGGAATAACAACAGTATGTATTGCTCAAAAAGATGAAAGAAAACCAACAAATAAAATGCTTGAATATATTGGAGATGGATTGTTATCATTTGGAAGAGAAATACTTGGTGATACCTCTAATCGTACTATTGAGATTGAAAAATTAAGATGGACAAAAATTAATGATGTTCCTCATAGATTTGAATTCACTGATAATGGAATTTTAATCAAAGATTAAGATATTATAATCTTTTATACTTGCAGAAGATGATTTTTCTATGCCGGCTAAAGATAGAATAGTTAGATGGTTTATAAAAAATATCATTGTACCTAAGAGAGAAATTATCGACAAACCAGGATTTATTATAACAACGTTTACTGAAAATGATACAGTTACTTTTCTTAGAGAAGTTTTCTTACCTGAAAAACTTTTTGAAATGATTGAAAATAAAATTGTTGAAAAATATGGCAATCAAGGAAAACAAGTACTTTATTCGGCAGGGAAAAAATTTGGATACTTATATTCTTCAATGTCAAATTTTCCAACAGTTAATAATAGTTCTAAGAAAGAGTTGGAAGATTTTTTATATGGTCTTGTTCGTTATATGGAGGTTACATTTTCAAAGCAGGTAACTCATGAAGCAGATTTTAGTGAAAAAGAGTTTACAATTTCCTTTAAGGATTATATTATTTGTCCTAACAATGGACAGGGATATTTAATGACTGATGGCGGAAGTGTTGGTATATGGTCATTTATTGTTCAAGACAAAACCATTGAAGGGATTCAAACGGAATGTCAAGGGAGAGGAAATACTTGCTGCCTTGTAAAATGTTTGCCTGGAAAAAAATTTATAGAAAATAATGAGTTTTTTTTTCATGAAGTTAATTTACCAGAATATAAGTTTGATGCAAAGTATAAGTCTTTAAATAAAATTCAACCAACAAAATATTCACACATGACAATGAAAAAACTTCTCGATGCAAAGTTCTTTAAATATGATGAAGGTTGTTTTTTTTATAAGAATAATAGATTTTTTGGCTGTGAATCTCAAATCTTATATCTTCTTGAGCAAGAAATTAGTATTTTAGAAGGTGGAGAGCAACTCCTCTTTGATATATGTTTTGAATATGGGAGAATTTTACAAAAACTTTCTGGAAACACAGATTATAAGAAATTTATTATGGATTTTTTTTCAGGAATTGGTTTTGGGGAAAGTATTTTTATTGATCATGATCCTCCAAAATTAGTAACTATTTTTTATCCATGGTCTGTATATTCAGAGCATTCAAAGTATATAATTTTTCGCGGTATTCTCTCTGGATTTGTTTCTGAATCAATTGGGAAAGATATTCGATTTAATAATTTTAAAATTTCAATTCGCGACTCGTTATCTATTACATTATCTATCTAAATTTTGAAAATTTGCATTAAGATTAACGCAATATACAAAAAAAAGGGCCAAAATAAGAATTCTCCATCAACTATAATGTTTGTCAGTGAATGAATATCGGATTTTGTATTTTTTGCTTTTTCAATATAATAAGAACAGTAAAAATAAGAGAAAATAACAAAGATAGAAAATAAAGGTTGTATCTTAAATACAATGATGAATAATGGAATTATTGTAATAAAATTTAATATATGTAGAAACGTTAAAAATTTCTTTTTTCCGAAATAAACAGGCCAAGTTAACAAATGAAATTTTTTATCAATGTCGATATCCTTTATATCGCTAAAACTTGAACTTATCATAAAACGTAAGAAGAAGAAAATTAATAATTCTATAACTAAGAAAGTTACTGAATGGATATAGAAAAAAGAAATAAATATTATTAATAGGGACAATGTAAAAGAAGCATAGAATGTTTTAAATCCAATAACTTTTTTTGAAAATTTTTTAAATATTTTTGTAAACAAAAATCCAATAATTAGTAAAAATCCAGCCATAACTAAGCTTTCAAGATTCCCATAAATAAGTGTTAGTATAACAAACCCAATTCCATAAAAAATAGTAAGCATGGGAAGGATGCTATAATATATTTTAATATGATTTGTCCGGTCTGATTTTAATAAAGAATCTATGTTTATTTCTTTATAGTGATTATAATTATATACTGATTGAATAAGAAGATATACTATTAGTAGAAGCTCCCATTTTATTTTTAACTCAAGGAGGATTATTATAGTTAACACGAATGCTGAAGCACTTAGGGAAAACCAGTGCCCCCCGTAGATGAATTCTTCCCAAATAAAATTTGTCTTTTTCAATATTTTTTCACTAGATACTAATTAATTTCGTAATATTTAAAGTATTATATAAATTATAGATTTAAAAATAAATACTAGAAAAATTAATACTCTTCAATTGATTTGATAAAATATTCTTTTATTATTTTTGGAGAATCAATAATCACTCTTCTCATTAGAGATTGATATCTTTGTTTACCTTGCATTATATCATAGAGTAAACTGGAAAAGGTTTTACTCTTAGATGCAATCTTCATTGATTGTTCAAGAAAACTAGGATTATAAAACATGTGTCTCATCTTACATCCAGTTAATAGTTTTTCACCATATTCTTGTTTCCACATATTATCATATGAAGAAATATCGCCATTTATGATTGCTTTAGAAGCTAATTCTGCAGACCATAGTGCGTAAGTGATACCTTCTGCCGTTATCGGGTCAACATGACCTGCAGCATCACCTATTAATATCCAATTATCACCCGAACATGGTGTATTATAAAAATTAGTATCATTGATAAATGGAACTGTTGCCCCCCATTTTGACTGTATCTTAATATTAGGATAATACTCCTCTATAAAATTATTTAGTAATTCTTTTACATCTTTTTTCTCATAAGAGGGTATACCAATACCTATACTCAAATGATCCTCTCTAGGAAAACACCAAAAATACCCCTCGCCATTTAGCAAATATTTTACTCTTGGTATCTCTTGTTTTTTACTAACAGCAAAACAGCCATAACATATGCCAATATCAGATTTTGGTATTGGTCCAAGTATCTTTTTCCGAACTATACTATTAACTCCATCAGCACCAATTAATATTTTTGCTTTATAAGTCCCCTTTTTTGTTTTAATCTCCCATAAATTATCTATTTGTTTTACATCTATAACTTGCTCTTTGATTAATTTTACACCATTATCTAATGCTTTATTAAGAAGAAAATTATCAAAGATCTTTCTTGAGATCGTCCAAGAAGGTTCTTTTCCTTTTATTGTTACATTTATTCCTTCAGGCGATATTAATTCACCTTCATATTCATTTTTCGGGGCAAATACTTCAGATATCTCATTTAGAAATGAAAATTTTTTTAAAGCAAAAGCACTAATACCTCCCCCACAAGGTTTCTCACGTGGGTGTGAATGGTCAAAAATTATTGGTTTAATATTATTTTTTGCAAGAAGATATCCTAAATATGCCCCTGCAGGGCCTCCTCCTACAATCATGATATCTCTAACATTATTTTTTATTTTCATAGATTTTTATCTCGTTTTAAATATATAACTTTTGCTACATTTTATTTAAAATATGAAAATGGATCCTATAAATAATAAAATCGGCCATATTATAAATTCTCCATCAACTGCAAAACTAGACAATGATTGAAGATCGGTATCTGTTTTTTTTGCTTTTTTGATATAATAATATACATATGGAAAAAACAAAAGTAAAAATATCGAAAACGATGGTGCTATACCTGTAACAATAGCAGTTGACAAAAGAATAAATGAAATAAAGTTTAGGATATGAAGGAATGTAAGAAATTTTTGTTTTCCAAAATAGATTGGTAGCGTTTTTAAATTTTGTTTCTTATCAATATCCATATCTTTTAGATCACAAAAACTAGTATTAACTAAAAGGCGTATAAAGATAAATAAAATGAATATAAGAGATAAAATGTTTATCTCATAAAAACTATGAAAAGTTACAAATATAACTAATAATGAAACAGAGAAAGATGTATAAAAATTCTTAAAACCTACAATTTTAGATGTAAGTTTTTTACAAAAAATAGTATATAAAAGGCCTAAAGTCAATAAAAAAGTTCCAAAAATAAAACTTATTGTATTACCAAAAATATACAATAATCCAAAGAATAAAGAACTATAAATTACTAGGAATATAGGGAAGAATTTTTGATATTTTTTAAGATGGTTTGTTCTATTTGGGTTATTTTTAGAATCTTCCTCCAAAAATGTGTAGTGATCATAATTATATACGATTTGGAGTAACAAATATACAATAATAACTAATTCCCATCTAAATGAGATTTGCAGCATTAACATTATTGACAAAATAAAAGCAGAACCCCCAAGTGAAAGCCAATGCCCCCCATAAATAAATTCATTACAAATAAATTTTTTAGCATTAGTTGTTTTTTTAATTAATTTTTCTGCAGGGAAATCTACTTTTTCGTAAATGTTTGGACATTCACATTCGGTCATTCTTCTTTTGCCTCTAATATAATAATATATTATGTAAACATAAAGCCCAAATAGGATAAATTCCTACAAAATTCGAAAAACAAGCTATTTTGTTTATTAATGTAGGAATTCAGGTATAAAATAAGTTCCTAGAAAAAAATAATACAAAATCAAATTATTGCAAAATAAAGGCCATTACTGTTGTTTTCTAGTTTTATTATATAATCTGCCGATTAAAACAATTAAACGGAATAATAATATCAAATTGTTAAATTAAGAGCATTCTACTTTTAACAGGTATGCTCGTCGGGAGCATTTAACATTTTTTTAAGATTTTTATAACTCTGGAGTTGGTGTAGTAATAATTATCGATGTTTCCCTAACTTTTTTTGAAGTTGTGACAATCATTTCAAAAGTAAACGTCTCGCCACAATCTGTTTGATAATATTCCTTTTGTAAAAAATCACTAGATCCTAAAGGCTCAGTGACTTCAATATCTTCAGTATTTCCATCATTAGTCTTTGTCATACTTACTTCAAGAATAGGGTTTTCACCAGATGGATCAGTTGCTTCAAATGTAACATTTAGATAGCTTATACAGCTTGTAATCTCCTTACCTTGATATTCATAATATGATTCTGCTGTTGCACTGACATCAATACTTAATATTGTTACAAGTTCTAGAGTGGCATTTGTGCTAAGACTTTGACCCGCACTGTTTGTAGCAGTTACTATAACATCATATAGTAATGAACAATCTGAAAATTCCTCTGAATAAGAACTACTGAAAGGATCTGAGGTTAATGTCGCTGAAGATTTTTGTATGCCATTAATAGATAAAGTTACTTCAGAAATTGGATATTGACCATCTGACAAATCAGTTGCTCCATATGATGAAATTGTAATAGTTCCCGAACATTCTTCACCCACACAGCTACATTCGCCAGATCCCTCTAAAAAAACAGACATTGTTTCTTCAACAGGAGGTATTTCATCCACAGGTTCAGACGCTACATTAACAGTTGCTGAATCACTATCACTAACTGTAATACTTGGATCATATGTGCATTTTGCTGTAGCATTTGCAATGTTTGTGTTTTCACCGATTTCAAGTGTTGTTGCTGAATACTCAATAGTAATCACTTCATCAGGTGAAAAAAGACCGATTTCAGATCCAATATCCCAAGTAAGCTGGGTTCCGCCACCGGCGGTATCAGACAATGAAGGAGACAAGCTAAGTTCTGATATTTGTCCTTCAGAATCAGTATATGTTACACTTCCATCACTACCATAACCTAAGCAACTTGGAAGACTGTCAACAAAAGATAGATCTGAAATATCCCTACATTTTCCATCATTTAGAATAGTAACCTTGAAAGAAGCACTATCGCCTAAAAATGCATCGATTTCTGTTGCCCAGTCATCACCATCTAAAACGTATTTATCAACATCAATACTTGGGCTGCACGGACATTTACATTCACATTCCTGACTGTCAGACCAGGGTTCTTGTCCTCTACCTGATTTTTTATTGTTATCTGAAACACTATCTTCAGCACCATCAAATGCTTCCTGCGGTGTAACTGTTCCATCATCATCAGCATCACTATCTTCATTATTTGATGCATCGCTAAAACCGCTTGTAAACACACCTCCGCCTGTTGCAGCGGCTGGTTCATCATCTGATGAGCCCATGACTGTTCTACCAGTACCTTTGATACTATCATCATTGAAATTTCCTGCATAACATGATTCAATCACAACCGTTACATGACAGCATTTTCCCTCTACATCACAATCCTCATCAGGACATGCTGGAATTGAATCCAAAAGGTTTGACAGATCACTTGGTTTCATTGTATCATGTGTTTTACCACTAGTTCCTTTCATTGCAATACCTCCTCCGTCTTTTGCAGGTTTACCGTGACCAACAATATATATAAGAACATGATCGCCGCACTTAACTGATGCTTTTAGGTTTTCAAAAGCCTGCTCAATATCAGCCATAGAGTTACTTCCAGGACCAAGGCTTCCAACAGAGCTATATCCCTGATCACTAAGTAAATCAGTCATTGTGCCTACTGCCTCAGTTGCTGGACTTAGTCCTTTTCCCAGATGGCTACTTGAGTCACCACCGCTGATGATAATCGAGTGATAGTTTACAGTTGTTCCACATGGCCCAGTAGTTGAACCGGGTGGTTGAGGGCCTCCGCCCCCTGGCGGATTAGGAGTTCCACCCTTTGGAGGGTTCTTAGGCCAAGGAGGCCATACTTTCTCAGGTTCAGGTATATCATCAGTCAGATAAACAATGTGGTCTTCAATTTCACCATATTCAAATTGACCACTGCCGTCCCATCCTCCAACAGTTGAAAATAAAGTTTCATTAACTTTTTTTCTGGTTAAAGATACACGCATCCAAACAGGAGAAGGAGAAGTTGATTTGTTACCCCAAGAAAATTGAGGTGTGGTAATTGTTTTTGTAGTACCCGGTTTTACATTTACTTCATAATTTTTAATAACCCATTCTTCACCATAACTGCCTTTAATCCAGCTTCCATTTTGATCAAAATCAATTAAAACATTGATATAACGATTGACATCTGGAGCATTTTTACTTACTTTTACTGTAAAGGATAATTGAGCATTCTGATTGTTGATATATACATACAAAGAATCATCTTTATCTGAGTCAACAAGATTAGGGACAAGATCTGGATCATTAGGATCACTTGCATCGACTTCAGCACTTACAGTTAAACCAAGTGTTTCCTCACCTGTATTTAATGTATGTGCGCCAGGATAACCAACTCTGCTATTGGTAGTATTATAATAAGTTGGAAAAGAACCAATCACACCATAATAAGCATTCTGAGTGTCAGGCGCATCACCATAATCAGCATTTGGTGCGCCTGTATCATCAGTACTATTTATCGGAACAGATTGATTTAAAACTGGATAGATGTCTTTAACATTTCCTCGATTATGATTTACCTTATCCCAAAGTGAATTATTGTTTATCAATGGAGGCCAATTCTCGTTTATCACTTCATAATTACCAGTTTGTGCATTGATTTTTATATATCTTACAGGGTGAGAAAAAAAAGCCCAAGGTTGATCGTCAATAAATACAAACCAGGTATCCTTATCAATTGTATATGTTTCACCACTATCTGAAGTTATTACATCCCCTGGTTTCAACATCTCAGTTAGCATAAAAGCCGAAGATTGACTATTGGATGAGCCGGGTTTTAGGATATTTTCAAGTAAAATATTGTATGCTTCACTTTGATCTATTGTATTTTCTAAATCATCTGTTCCATCATCATTTTCATCAGTATTTTCTTGAACGCATCCAGTTAAAAAAACAGCTCCAACTAACAAAATTATTACAGATAATATAAGGAATTTTTTCATGGTTCTCTCCTCAAAACAATTATGATATTTGTATAAAAACAAATAATTTAAACTTTTATAAAAAAATCCGATTAGTTTTTGATATATTTTTAAGATTTTCTGTCTAATAATTTACGTTTGTAAAATGAAAAAATGCATTTATATAAATCTATATAAATTATAACCAAAAGCTATTTATACACTACTAAAATTGAGTGTTACTGATACAATGGTCGGAAAAAACTGTAGATGCTGCAATAACCAAAAAATTGTAAACAATAATCATGTAAAAATAATCGATGGAGAAATTAAAAGAGTCTGCCCGATTTGCTTTGCAAGTTTACAGGATACAAACTAAACAATATTCTTTTCAAAAAAACTTTTTTTAAAATTTTTTTTATCTATTCTAAACCATATCCTTTTTCCATAAGATTTGTAAGAGTTTCAACAAATCTAGCAAGAGGGCCGCCATCAACTAAATCATGATCAACTGTTATTGTTAAATGAAGTATTTCTCTTGGAACAATTTTATCATCAACAACCCTTGGTTTTTTTGATATACCACCTACTACAAAAAGAGTTGTAGCAGTACCACCAAGTGGAACAATCCATCCTTTGAAATTACCTTTCATGCCAATTGCAGTAACAGCAGTTGAACCCATATATTTCTTTTTAAATAGCCCTTTTTTTCTAATAAAACGCATAAGTATTTTTTTAAGAAAAAAGGGAAGGCTTAAAACAAAACGCTCTAACTTCGTTTCTTCTTCACCTAATAGTTCAGTTTTATTTTCAACGCTTTGTTTTTGAACTGATCTTATTTCTTTAGTGATTTCTGAAACTGTTTTTTCATTAGCTTTTCTGACGATATAAACCCGGGGTCTTACTTCTTCATCAGTTTTTTTTTCAACAGGAATTGCTACATCTACATCATCAAAAGAAACAATCTTTTTTCTACCAAGTTTATATGAATTTAGACTCTTATGTTTGGTCATTGATTCAGATACACAATTGATTATAAAACCAGTAAAAGAAAGTTTTTCTCCAGTTTTTCCTTTAATTTTTTTAATTTTTTCACGGGCAACTGTCACATCTATTTCAAGAATTGCATGAGCACTTCTTTTTCTCCATCCTTCAGAAGTTACAATTTCAATATCTTTTCTAAATTTTGAATAAGGTCTAGTTTCATAATTTCCGATTCGATAAGACTTATTCATAACAAAAGAGTGAATTTTCAATGTTTATTTAAAACTTGTTTTTAAACTTTTTTTTAAAAATAAGGGAAATAAACATGATAAAAATTGTAACCAATGCTATATAAAAACCAAGTCCCGGCCCCCAACTACTGTCAATTAAAACAGATTCTACTTGACCTGGAACTGTTGCCATAACTTGACCTGTTCCCATAAAACTACCGACACCAAGTTCAGTTAACAAGGACAATGCATAATAAAAAAGACCTAGAGTGATAACTACTGGTATAATACTTATAAAAGATAATATTTTACTTGTTTTTTCAAACCTGTTTTTTGAAACAATTGATAACAAGATAAATATTATAGATACAAATAGAATTACTGAAAGGATCGTTAGTAAACTTGTTAACTCAGGAGGAAGAATACTTACACTCCCGCCCATTCCTTCAGCACCTTCAGTAAAAGATACCATTTTAGGTGGATATAAAGTTGTTGTAGTAGTTGTTTTGACACTGTTATCCCCATTTAAAACCCACCAGGGTTGAAAAATAGAGATAACTATCAAGAAGATTACTATTAATTTCAAACCAGCCCATATTTTCTTTTTGTATATCATATAAACAAATGAAATAATTAGACCAATGATACCAAGAATAGTAACTGCATAATGAATCAAAGAACCAGTATCAGTAACAATATCAATTTTCTTTGAGCCTTTAATATTGATATCTTGAAATGCTATCTTTTCATCTTCATTAACAATATCTAATCTATACTCACCAGGTGGAACAATAAAAGAAGAATGTCCATCTTCATCAATATCTAATGTTATTTTTTTGTTATTTCTAGTAACAATTACTTTGCCATTTGAAATCTTCTCACCAAAAAGATTGAAAAAGTTGATATCTGTTTTGTATTCAGCAGGAAATAATAGATCTATTGTATCATCATTTTTTAGATCAATATTTTCTTTTAGTTCAAACGATTTATACTTTAAAAAAAGATCATATTTACTTGATAATAAATCCTTAAAAATATAGTTTTTTCTATCAATTTTTTCTGATGTAATTGTAAATTCATCAACCATTTCATTACTTTCTAAAAAGATATTTACATCTACTTCAGGTGTATATCCCCATAAATCCTTTAGTCTTATATTTAGGTCATATAAATCTAGTTTGTAATTTTTATTTAATTCCTTAAAATGATTAAGAAACCCGAGTTTTATTTCTTCTTCAGAAACAAGAAACCCTTTGTATAAAATCCTTAGTTTATATTTATCTTTAAAACTAGCTGGAGCTGAAAGTTTAGCTGTACCATTCTTATCAGATCTTTCATCTGCAATTATATTTTCTCCTGATAAAATAAAAAATTCAGCATCTTTTATACCATTTTGATCTTGATCCTTAATTTTAAAATTGCTTTTTGCTTCAGATGTACAAAATATTCTAAGTGTTGTATTTTTATCTACATCAACAATTCCATAACCAATATATTTTCTTTCATCTGAAAAAAACGGGTTTTCTCTAAAAATCTTAATGACATATCTACCCTCTTCAAGATCTGGAAAAACAATTCTTTTGAAAAAAGAGCTCTTCTTAAAATCAAATATCCCAAGTATTGTTCTGATTTTTCCTATCAGTGTCTTTCCCTCTAAATCAAGATCGACTGATCCAACGGTAAGTCTACCAACTGATCCTGATGATTTAAAGGTGTTATCTTTATACAATTCAGCATATATGTAGGGTAGTTTTTTACCAAATCTAGCAGATAGAAGAGAACCAAGAGGAAAAGAAGTAGCCATATGTACATATGTTGTAAGATTAAATCGTTCTTTTTTTTCGGTTTCTTCTGAAGTAATATTTTTTCTAAAGGAAGGAAAGATTAATTGAGCATTTTGAAAGATTTCAGATCTATCATTTATATTACTTATTTTCTCACTTTTTATAGTGAAAAATTCTACTTTATAATTTACATTAAAACCATCTATCAGATCAGGGTTATGTTTTTTATTTTCATAAGAATTTCTTGAAATATAGAGATTACCTGTATCTGCCTCAAGACCAGGATAATTGATATTTTCTTTAACCCATGATTTAACCTGTATCCCATCATTTTCTTCAGTAAAACCTTTGTTTGAATCAACTATTAAACCATGAAATATACCTCTATCTGGATCCTTTGAGCAAAGCCAAGCTGAGTTACCTAGATCTATATCATCCTCAGTTGAAATGATTGCCTCTCTTTCGATTGTACTTGGGTTTTGTGGAACAGAAAAATCATTTATTGTTTCATCTTCAGTATACACATATAGTTTAGGAAGAATTGATCCGACATTCATTTTTTCAATTGTTGAGCTTCTCGATTTAATTGATACAATTCCACCATATGTACCATCTAAAAGACTTGGTTCTTCGACATATATATCACTTAAAATCTCGTGATAACAATCTACAACAATTTTTTTATTTTCAGTTGGTGAATGATAGTATGTATAGATATTATCAGATAGAATGTTTCCCTTTGGAGATTCTGCTTCAAGTCTTACTCTCACCATTAGATTTCCATCAACTAGAACTGTTTTTTTTACATTTTCAGCCCATGATGTCCCTTCATATCCCGGTTGAGGATTTATTCCATATCGCATATCAAAGACTGCTAGTTGATCAATGTTATATGTTTCAAAAATCTTTGAATTTGGTTTGAATTTTAATACACTTAATGCAATTGGATTACCAAGAAGTTCACCAGTTTGACATATTCCATAAATAACATTATCATTTTCTTTTATTCCATAGTAATCAAGATCTATTTTTTGTCCAGATATTGGTTCATAAAAATAATGGGAATCAGTAAGTTCAATATGTTTTTCATAATCAGGTGAATCTTTTTTTTCTGAATCATAGAATACATAGTATTCTTCTTTTCCATCTGCATTTTCTGGTATTAGAAAAACAACATTACAAGATGATATATAATTATCATCTGTTTTTTTAAGATCATAGATCTGGGATTCAAGTTCGATTAATTCTAGGTCTATTTCACAGCCAATTCTAACTGAATTATCTTTTTCATCAGCTGCATAACATGGATTTTCAAAATTAATCTTTATATCAACTGGATAAAATTTTGATTGTTCTATACTTGTGTCAAAAGGAATTGAAATAATCTGTTTATATTGATAAGTTGATAAATCAGTTGATCTAATTTGATCTGCATCAGTCAAAATATTAATTGGACTAAGAAAGAACATTAGTATTAATATAATTACAATATATTTTTTCATTTTCATATTTTAAACCAAATATAATTAAGCGTTCTTATATATTTTTTCCTATAATTAATTCAAATCATCCATAAACAAAAGCAAGGAAAGGAATTATCATCAAAACAATCGCAATAATTCCAAGAATAAGGCCAAAATTACTTAGCCTATATTTTTCTGGTAAAATCTTTTGGGACATATAGATTACAGCTATACCATAAAATAAAACTCCAACCACTCCAATGAATAATAGTGTTAAGCTAAGCAACAAAAAGAAAGATAATCCCTTATATATCATAATAGATAATGGAATTCCAGTGAGAAGAACATACAATATTAGATACAATAAATATCTTTTATATTCAATATTTTTTACTTTAGGAATGATGTTTTTAGATGTCTGAAAAATCATTCTAGCTGCTGCTTCAAAACCAGCATATATAGTACCAAAAAATGCAAAAAATACACTTACTTGAAACAGGGGCTTTAAAAAAGGCGAAATAGTAGTAAAAATTCTTGCTTGTTT
Organism: uncultured Thermoplasmatales archaeon; assembly: GCA_964473335.1. Taxonomy (GTDB): domain Archaea; phylum Thermoplasmatota; class E2; order DHVEG-1; family DHVEG-1; genus CAYZTD01. The sequence goes on along the minus strand of CAYYOO010000002.1, from coordinate 35,828 downwards.
TTCAATTAGATTTATGTCAGTAGGTAAACTTTCCTGATTACCAAGTAAAAACACTCCGCATATTACATAAGCGGCTGAAATAATTGACACTACAATAAAAGCAATAAATAAATCCACCTTTAAAGGTATCATGAGCTTTCTTGATTTTTTTACTTCCTCATCTGAATTTGGAAGATATGTAATTTTTCCTTTATCTTTTTTAAATCTCTTTATGCTTTCCTCTTCAAATTTATTAGGATCTTTCTTATTTCTAAAAATACCCCAGCCTTTGACCTTGATCCATCCAAGATACCCAACAAGCGGAATCATAGAGATCGTAAGGGTACCTAGATAACCTAGCATAAGCATTGGAATAGGTGTCTTTGTAAAACCTTCAACACCATCCACCCAAGCTGGGTAAGTTGGAACATTTCCAAATTTAAAAAAACTAATAAACATATCAAAATAATCAACACCTGATACTGATTGTAGAACAAGAATTCCTGATATTACTGCTCCAACACCAAGAATAACTATGAAAAAAGCCTGAATATATTCTAAAAACTTGTATTTAGCATTTAAAATCAGAAATGCAGCTAATAAACAAACAGCTATGCCCATAGGAAGATAAAGATTATTATTAGGCGAACCAAGAATTATCCACGACAAAGACTGGCCAACTGTTGTAATAATTGTTGCTGTAAAAATAGGTAAAAAAATAAAGATAATTACCAAAAGAAGCCAGTTAAACCATCCTTTTTTTGTCTTGTATGAAAAAATATCCATAACATTTATCCCAGAAAGCATTGTGAACCTAGTACCAATATAACAAAAAATATACGATGCAATATTTACAGTTATAATCCATAAAAGGCCAAATTTTGCCCAGGCTCCAATTTGTGGACCTAATATAAGTTGACCTTGGCCAATTGTCATTGATGCAACAATAGCACCAGGACCAAAAAAAAGCAAATATTTCAAATATTTTTTCAAAGATGGTTTTTCATTTATTACTTTGTTTGGTTCGGGAAAAGAAATAGTATTTTTTTTCAAAAAAAATCACTCCTCAAAAACAATTTTTTCTGTTTTTTCTATTTTTATATCAGGTTTTTTCGGGCCTTTTTCTTTTCTTGCATTTCGATCGTAGGCCTTAATTCCACCTGCATCTTTGATTATTTTTTCTCCTTTTTTTATTTGTTTTAAGATACTGATGTTTACCCGTTCCATTGAACCTGGAGCTAATTTTTTTAGAAATTTTGTTGAGCCGGAAAAACCATATGGAACTGACTCCATCCTCATAATTGATCCAGGTATTGCAAAAAACCATCTGCCAATTGAATCTTCTCCAAAATTTGTAATAGGTATTCCAGCTGCAGCCTGTCTTGCTGCTCTTGGACCAACATGTGCTACAATCCATTTACCATCTATATATGCTTCACCTTCACCTTCAAGCATAAAATAACCCATTGAGTCATACCATTTTTTTATAAGAGGATCTGCTTGTACAACTGAATCATACCATGCTTTTATCATATTCATTGCAAACACCTTGTATCTTGCTTTTATTCCAGCAGCACGACATAATGCAATAAAAGCAGTAATCAAATGAAAACAGGTTCCTGTTCCTCTTTTTAAGGTCTTTCCTACTCTGTTCATCTCACATATTTCAAGAGTCATTTTTTCTTTTACAAGTTCAAAAGCGGCTTCAGCATATTCCTTATCACTTTTTTTAAAAGCACCTAATTTGTGTGCTAGAGCTATTACTTCAGGTTCTCTATGATCACAATATAAGGTAGGGCGAAGATATTTTTCATTTGAATTTGATACCTTCATATTTTTTTTATATTTTGGTATTTCATATTCTCTTTTAGGTCTTACATATCTTTCAGAATCCTTAGGTAGATTTCTAAGTTTTTTTAGTTCACCTAAGTTAAATAAAAGGGTTTTACTAAGTGAAAGTGCACCTCCAATGTAGAGTTTGGCATACATTTTTTGGGGTATGTATTCTCTTTCTTTCATTTCTTTAAGACTTGTCAATTTTTCACTCTCCTATGTCTTTTGAAATCATTCTTCTTACTTCTTCGGCACATCCTCTCATTTCTTTACCAGTGGCTCTTGTCACTTCAGGTTCAAGGACAGGTCCTGGTCTATCACACACAGGACATCTTTCAAGCAATTTAACTTTGTCCCCTGATACGATAAAACCAGGGTAACTTGATGTGGATCCATCCATAAATGCAAATCTTCCCCATTCATTGTATCCAATTGGTTTGAATTCATCGTCAAGGACCATCACATGATAATAAGTATGTGGGATATGTAAATAATGACCTTCAGGGCAATGTACCATCCATCCATTTCCCTCAACCATACCATATATATCTATACAATGATTAGGTTCAATTCCAAGTACTTCCTGCATCTGGGATCTGAATTCCTCTACAGGCATACGGTGTGATTCTTGTGCTTTCCAACCACCACCTGTGAGTATTGCTCCTCTGTTTGAAAAATCAAAAGTTTTTCCTTTTTCTTTTAAAGCGTTTGTTACTGCAAAAAGTAAAAATGGCGCTCCTACAAATGTTATTGTTGTATCTCTTTTTGAGTGATATTCAAGCCACCTTATAATATCTTTAACAATTTTTTTGTATTTACTTTGAATGGCTTTTTTGATTATCTTTGCTTTAAGACCACTTTCTCCACCCATGCTAAGCTTAATTACTTCAGCGTTAATTTGTTTGTCAATTGCTGATTTAACATCTGATATTGCATCATAATATATACTGCATACTTTTCCTGCAAATACATTTGTTTTAAAAGGATTAGGCATAAGTAGATAACCCTTACAATCATATTTCCACATTGGATAAATCATAGATATTGCTGCTTTAGATACTGCGTATTCAGATGCGTTAAAGGTTCGTTCATCCCTTGGTATGACAGTATGTATCCCACTTGTTCCACTGCTGTAAGCAACTTTTAGACCTGCGTTGTTAAAAGAATTTATTATTTGATCAAATGAAGGATTTTTACCTTTTATCTTAACCTTTGGAATTTCACCAGTAAAAATATTTGCAATCCAGTGAGCAAATTCTTTTCCTTCAGGATAATCCTTATAGAATTCACCAGGTACCAAGGGAATTTTTTCAAGGTCTTTGTGTTCTTTTATATCTTCTGGTTTAACTTTCATTTCTTTACAAAAACCATTGTACATCTTATTGTTTTCATAATGATTTTTAAATTGGTATTTTATTGCATTAAGTTTAAGTTTCTTTGCCTCTTTTATAGGTGTCTTAAAAAAATCTTTTGGCCCGTAAACTGCTTTTTCAGCTGGCGTCCAAGTTTTTTTGGGTGGAATATAATTCTTAATATAATGTTCAAATTCTTTTAAATATTTATCATATGAAATCAAGATTTCAGCCATCCATTTTAAAGAATCCTTATCTATATATTAGAAGGAAGTCATTTATATTTTTGTCGATTAATTTTTCGACTATAAACGAAATATATATGATTTGTTCTAATAGACAAATTCTAATCGGCAAATGTCTTATATTACTTTTGAAAAATGATTATTCATATCTGACAGCCTCAATAGGGCTCATTTTAGCTGCTTTTCTTGCTGGATATAAACTTGATATGATTCCTACAAACAAAGCAACACCTATTGCAAGACTAATTGTAAAAATAGAAACCGATGGCTCGATTGGAATACCTGGACCTGCACTGCTTGATGACAAAGTAGAAAAAACTTTGCCTCCAACAATTCCAAGAATAGTTCCCACAACACCTCCAATAAAGGAAATTAAAATACCTTCTGTAAGAAATATAACCATAACATCAAAATTGTCTGCACCAATTGCTTTCATAATACCGATCTCATGGGTCCTTTCCATAACAGATGTAAGCATGGTATTCATTATACCAATGGATGCAACAACAAGAGCAATAGCTGCAATTCCAACTAAAAATAGGCTAATTATTGATAAAACACTTTGAATGCTTTCCAGAATAGAAGACATAGTAATTACATTTGCAAAATCATTAGACCCATGATTTTCATTTAAAGAAAATTCAATTTTATCAGCAATAGATTCAATACCAGAGAGATCGGATACTTTTACTAAAATTCCACTAATGTTTTCTTGACCAGTAACTTTCTTGAAATCCCTAACAGAAAGATGAATATAGTCATCTGTCTCAGTTGAAAAACCAGCGCCTTGTTTTTTATAAATACCATTAACATAAAAATTATGATCGTTTAATTTTATTTTATTTCCAACCCTTATTTTGGTATCAAAATATTCATTTGCAACATTATAACCAACTATACCTTTATTTTGATCGCCATTTTGCATGAACTCCCCATCAGATAGTCCTAAAAAATCTATTCCAAAAATATCAGCCATGCTTTCAGGTTCCATTCCAATAAGAGAAACAAATTTATTTTCGCCATTAAATTCAATAGTTGCCATGCCAAACATAATTGGATTTACACTTTCAAGTCCATCAATCCGTCTAATATCATCAATATCTCTTTGGGTAAAAAAAGTACCTTCGTTACCAGAAAAACCACCACCCATCGGATTTACATCAACACTTCCAGTGGTAACAATTATTGTATCAGATAAAGAAGAAAGTTCACTAGTTACAGCTGATTGCATGCCCTCTCCAATACTCATCAAAGCAACAATAGCCATAATGCCTATTGCTATACCAATCAAAGTTAACGCAACACGTGATTTACGCTCCTTGATATTCTTTATCGAGATCTTAAAATTATCAATCAGCATACGGACTAACCACCCCGTCATGTATACGAATGGTCCAACTACCACGTTTTGCAACATTTGGATCGTGGGTTACAACAATTACAGTTTCTCCTTGATTATTGATTTCCTCTAAAATGTTCATTATTTTACTTCCGCTTTTTGAATCAACATTTCCAGTTGGTTCATCAGCAAGAATAATAGATGGATTATTTGAAAGAGCGCGAGCAATTGCAACTCTTTGTTGTTCACCACCACTTAACTCAGAAGGTTTATGATCCAGCCTATGAGAAAGACCTACTTTTTCAAGTAAATCCTTGGATCTTTTTATTTTTTTTCTATACTCAACACCAGCAAAGCTCATAGAAAGAGATACATTTTCAATTGCATTAAGAGTTGGAAGAAGATTATATTTTTGAAAGACAAAACCAATTTTTTCCCGTCTAAGTTTAGCTAGATTATTTTGACTTAATGTAGAAACATCAGTATTTTCAATGAAGAACTTACCTGAAGTAGGCTTATCCAAACATCCAAGTATATTCATAAAAGTTGATTTACCACTACCAGAAGGGCCGATAATTGTTATGTAATCGCCTCTTTTAATTTCGATGTTCACATCCTTTAAGGCATGCACTTTGTTTTTACCCTTACCATAAATTTTATTGATATCTTTTGCAACGATTACAAAATCATCTTCTCTCATTTAAGACGCCTTTTTTTAAAAAAACGATAGATCAAGATCAGCACTATCAGTATTATGACAAACAAAAATAGATATGCTAACAAATTATTGTTTTGCTTTACTAATTCTTCAGAAACATAAAAACTAGAACCAACGCTTTTTGTTTCATAGTAGTTATCACCTTGTTTAAAAGTTACTTTAAAATCAACACTATAATTTTTACCTACTTCTAATTTATCTGAATCAATATCAAAACTTGCTGAAAAAACATCATCTGGATCCATTGACCCAATAAAATACTCAGATGGAGAAACTGAGATGTTTGTAATTGGTTTGACAATAACACCGGTTATCTCCTCTGTCTTTGCATTGTAAACTTCAAGTCTTATATCTGCACTACCTTTCTTTACAACAGTCTCTGGAAAAGAGTAAATTACTGGTGCAACATCATAGTTTGTAACAACCTTAATTGGAACAATGGCTGTAGAATTATGTAAATTATCACCATTTTTAAAATCAACTCTGAAACTTAAATTATAATTCCCAACTTTGTTTGGGACAATTGAAAAGGTTACATCTTCAGAGGAATCTGAATCAAGTGAACCAACAAAAATGCTATCTGGAATGAAATTTATACCCTCGATTTCATCAGCATAAACATGCACGCCATCCACAGAGTTCTCACGATTATTCACAACTGATATTGTTATGTCAGTAGAACCACTTTGAGATATTTGGCTAGGAATATTTTTTGAAATCAAATCAACTGTATTATTACTAACCTGGAATTTAATAGGATAATTTATAACATTATATCCACTGGGATTTATCTTAATTTTTGGAAAGTATATTCCCTCAGAAAAATTTTCATCAACTGTGACCTTGAAATCGATAGCAATACTTTTTGCAGCAGACAATCTGCCTACATCTGAATAATAATCACTTGCCTTTATTTCTTTATCACCATCAGATGCACTGATCATCCAAATCTTTGTTAAAAAAACCCCATTAACATCAGTGGTACTAGTTGTATCTGTGTTGCCGCCACTAACTGTTGTCTCAGTAGTAGTTGTAGTTGATGTGGATTCTCCGTTAGTAACTGTAATAGAAAGGATACCTTCATCACCCGGCATAAATATACTAGGCTCTAACTCATAATCTGAAATCATCACAGCTGGATCTGCAAGACAAAAAGAAGTAGATACGGCAAAAGTTAGTATTATTAAACCTAAAAATAAATAATATTTATCTCTCAAACCAGCGTCACCTTCAATAATTAAAAACCTGTTATAATAAGTGTCTTATTAATAGATTACCATAATAGAATCAAAGTTATTTTTTGAAAATCTTATATTTTTTAAGAGCATTTAATGCACTATGTCTGACATAGTTATTTTCATCATTTAATGTTTCAAGTAAAGGCACAACAGCTTTTTCATCCTCTGCATTTCCAAGTGCCTTAGCTGCATCACTTCGAACCTCCCAATATGGGTCTTTTAAGGCATCAACTAAAGGTTCCACTATTTCATCTCCCCCTATTTTATCAAGTGCATATATTGTTGATACTCTCACAATATTATTTTCATCGTTAAGTCTACCAATCAACTCATCAAAGCAATCCTTTGTTTTTGTCTTGCCGATTATTATAGCAGCTAAGGATCTAACCTGTTCATTATCATCTTTTAAGTATTTTACAAGAGTTGAAACAGGTTTTCTTGGCGATATAAGATTTATTGAGGAAATGGCTTCTTTTCTCACGATGGATTCTTCATCATCTAACGCCCTTAAAAGAGGATCAACAGCATTTTTATCACCAATTTTACCAAGTGCCTTAGCAGCGTTAAGTCTAACATCTGTTGATTTATCGTTTAAGGCCTTACATAAATAATCTACAGCTTTCTTATCTGCGATTTCACCCAGGTAATAAGCTGCATGCCATCTTACTTCATCACTATCTGAATTTTCAAGTCTATCTATTAAAGAATTTACTAGTTTTTCATCTTTTGTATGTCTGAGAGCATTAACAACTGACAACCAAACATTGTCATTTTTGTCATTAAGAAGTTCCAATAGTTTTTTATTTACTTTTTTGTCCATTCTGTTTTTTAAAATATAGATTGCTTTAGCTCTTTTCTTCCAATCAGGATTTTCTAAATCTGTCATTAACTCTTTATTTGATTTTTCATAAATATTTGTGTCCTTATTCATGGTTTACACCTAAAACAATCATTGTTACCAAATGCTTTTTGTATTTATAAACCTTTTAACTAAAAATAGCACAGTATTTATATTACTAGTTCTATTACTTTTCTTGAGGATGGACTGCAGTAAATTTAGTATTTATTATAGTTTGTTAAACTTTTGTAGTTTGTAATGTAATTTATATTGAATTAATGGAGTAAAGAGGGAAAAATGCCAGGTAATTGTTTACTTGTAATATCAAAAAATGAAGGTTTGAATCCAATTTCAATTGCAGAACAAGCTATTGAATCAGGTGTTGTAGATAAAGTCATTATATCTGATGGTTCAAATGAAGAAACCTTCAAAAGACTTAAAAAAAGAGAAGAGAAAAAAATAGAAATCATTTTTGAAAAAAAATATTTCAAAACAAACAGATTTGGCAAAGGCATAGGAATGATAAACGGAGGAATAGCTGCTCTTAAACAAGACTTTGACAAAATTGCTTTTATAGATGGCGACATATACAATCCAAATATCTCAAAATGGATGCAGTTTTTGTTTGATCCAATAGATAGAGACATTGACATAGTCAAGGCTTCATTTTCAAGAAACCCTGCAGACGGGCAAATCACAAGACATATCACAAAACCGATCATTGCAATGTTTTTACCTCAAGCATGGGAAATAGATCAGCCTCTAGGCGGAGAGCTTTCATTAAAAAAGGAAGTTTTAGAGGATTTATTTAAAAAAGGAATCAACCCCCCATTAGGTTGGGGGATTGATACATTTATCACCATGAAATCTTTGATGTATGGATATAGGATGGGAGAAGTATATTTAGGGCAAAAGATGCATGGTAAAAAAACCCTTACAAATCTAAGAAAAATGTTCAATGAATGTTTTATTGAAGCTATAAGAATGGTCCATTATTTCTATGAACTACCAGTTAGAAAAAAAATTTTTCCAATAACAATGATCTCTTCACCATTCAAAAAGAATACTACATTTGATGAAACATATATGGATATCAAAAAAGAAGTAAATCGAACCATGAACAACTTGAAGTTAATGAAAAAATTACCTCTAACTCATGATGATATGTTCTATCAGTTAAAGGAATTGAAGGATTTTGACTCTTTTTACAAAAGAACAAAAGGAATTGACATAAATATCTGGGTGGAACTTCTTTATTGGTTTGTAAAAAAATATTCAAAAGAACTAATTGAACAATATTACTTTAGATGGAAGATACGATCCCTTAGTTTTTGTTTGCATGAAATAAATACTGTTGAACAAGCTGAGAATAGAACTAAATTCCAAGCAAAGAGTGCTAGTGATTTTATGAGCAGAATAGGTGAAAGAAAAAATATTGATGACAGATCAAAAAAGATGTATTTTTATAGAAATCAGTAATTTATCCCTCAGTCAATTTCATGATTGCTTCAGCGATATCTCCGTTGCTTTCTTCAAGTGCTTTTTCTGCATCTTCTTTATTTGCACCAGTTTGTTCGACAACTAGTTCAATATCTTTATCAGGGATTGTTTCTTCTCTATCTTCAATACGAGCGTTACCCGTGACTTGATAGGTTTTTTGTCCTTTGGCATCCATTATAGTTACTTCAGCATTATCAATGATATATTCTTTAGAGTCAGTTCTAATAATTACTTCTTCAACGTTCTTAATTTCCTTAATGTTTATTCCAAGTTTTTTCATCATTTGCTGCATTTGTCTGGAATTCATTTTACCAGGCATACCAGGCATCATATCAATAAAATCTCCCTTAATTTCTAGATTTAATAACACGCATGATATATTTTAAGATTTTGAAAAATCATCCTAAAATATTTAGACTCCTTTTTTATTTAACAATATATGCTTACTGCCAATGAAGTACATGTCTCAGATATAAATTCAGAATACTACGGTACACCAGCAAAAAAACTAATGGAAAACGCAGGAAGAGGAGTATCAGAACATATATCAAAAAAAATTAAGTCAAAAAGAAAAAAAATTGTTTTATTTTGTGGAAAAGGAAACAATGGTGGTGATGGTTTTGTTGCTGCTAGATATCTTTCAAAAAAATATGAAGTAACATTATTTTTAATTGGAAAGGCAAAAGATATCCATACAAAAGTTGCAAAAGAGAATTTTAAAAAACTTGAAAAACTAAATATTAAAATCTTTAATATTGAAAATTTAGACAAAATCAATAGTCTAATTCAAAAAAATGATACTATAGTCGACTCAATGCTTGGTATTGGAATCAAAGGAGATTTAAGAGAACCATACAAAACAATAGTTAAAAAAATAAACAAACAAAAAAATAAAACAATAATCTCGGTTGATATTCCAACAGGTTTTGGAACAAACCAGCAAATAAAACCAGATCACACAGTAACTTTTCACGATATAAAAAAAGGAATGAATAATAAAAACTGTGGAAAAATAAAAATTGTTGATATAAAGATACCAGATAAGGGAATAAAATACGTGGGACCAGGTGAGTTAAAAGTCTTTTATCATAAACCAAAAAAAGAATCACACAAAGGTCAAAACGGAAGATTATTGATCATTGGAGGAGGACCATTTTATGGTGCACCAGCACTTTCATCTTTTGCAGCTCTAAGAACAGGTGCAGATCTAGTATTTACTTTAACTCCTAAAAAAGTAGCAAAAGCAATTACATCATATTCTCCACTTATTTTAAAACCAAAAAAACTAGCAAAAAAGCTTGCTGTGTTTTCACCAAACCTAATTGTAAAAGAGCTATCGGATGAGAAAATAATTGTTCCAAGTGATTATGAAATTGTAAAAAAATATGAAAAAAAAGTTGACACACTTTTAATCGGCCCCGGCATTGGAAATAATAAAGAAACACAAGATTCAGTTAAAAAAATTATAAAGTTTTTTGTCTCAAAAAATAAATCAATTGTAGTAGATGCTGATGCAATAAAAGTAATTGGGAAAAATAAAGACATTATAAAAAACTCAAAAACAGTTATAACACCACACACAGGGGAGTTCGAAGAACTAACTGGTATAAAACTATCAGATCATATCGATGAACGAAGTAAAAAAACAAAAGAATGGGCAAAAAAACTTGGAGTGACAATTATTCTAAAAGGTCATATAGATGTTATTAGTAATAATGAAAATGTAAAACTGAATGATATTCATAATCAAGCGATGACAGTTGGAGGAACTGGAGATGTACTAGCAGGCATAACTGGAGCACTTTTATCAAAAGGAATTGAACCTTTTAATGCTGCTAGAACTGCAGTTTTTATAAATGGTTATGCTGGAAACAATGCTTTTGAAAAAAAATCATATGGGCTTATTTCAACAGATATAATTGAAGAAATTCCAAATGTTTTAAAGAAATTTTTATGAAGTCCTAATCAGGAACCTAAGCAACTGAAGCAAAATAAATATTATTAAAATGATTATGATCACAGCATTATATTTTTTCAAATCTTTACCAGTAGCACCGTTATATGATTTACCACACTTTTTACACCTAGCTACATTAAAAGCAGATGCTAAAAGTCCGCCAAACCAAGAATATTCAACTTTCTCAATGTTTTTACTTCCACAAACTGGACATGGTTCATATTTATAAAAAACAGGGTTTTGTATTTTTTTGATAAGTGAAAAAATACTGAAAATCAAAATAATCATTAAAATGGTTAAAAAAACAAAAATCATCTGAGAACCGGCTTCAATACTTGCAGGATCAACTTGGATATCACCAGATATATTTTTATTAGCATTTGCAAAAAAAGAATAAATATAAAGAAACACAATTATCCCAATTCCAGAGGAAATAATCAAAGAGATTAAACCCCATTTATTATAAGGAATCTTTACTTTCTCTTCAAAAAAATCTTTATCTTGAGATTGTAATTCTTGTTTTAGCCTAATATTTCTTAGATGTTCTTCTTTAAGCTTTTTATCTCTAACCAAAGAGATAACTGATATAATCAATACAAACGCAAAAAAAGACAAAAAACTAAAAATCATCAATTGTAATAATTCAAAATTTGGATTTTTAGAAATGGAATCAAATGCAAAAATATAGAAAAAAACAAAAGCAATTAAACCGCTAAGAGCAGATATCATAGATATTATTTTAGCATCCTTTGAAACATACATTCTTTTTTCCCAAAAAATATTAATTCAAATAAAGCATAAAAAAATTTGCATTTAATGAAAATATTTTAAAAATTTAAAATGATAAATATGGAAGAAAATTCAATACAACCGATTCAGGACCAACCAGCATTATTTATTAAAAATAAAAAAATTCTGGTTATCGCTGATCTGCATATTGGAATAGAAGAAGAGCTGAAAGAATACGGCTTACACAGTGGCTCGCAGAACAAAAAACTAATAAAAAAGATAGATTTAATCGTTAAAAAATATAAACCAAAAGATATCATTTTGCTTGGCGATATTAAACATAATATTCCAACTTCAACATTTCAAGAAAGAAAGGATGTAAAAAAATTCCTTGATAAGATAAATACATATGCAAAAATTCACATAATTCCGGGTAACCATGATGGAAATATTAGTAAATTAACTCCTAGTGAAATATCTATTCATCCGTCAAGTGGACTTATTATTGATAAAATTGGTTTTATTCATGGACATAGATGGCCAAATAAAGAAATTTTTGAATGTCAAAATATAATCATGGCCCATACACATCCAACAGTTATGTTAAAGGATAGAATGGAATTTAAAACATATGAGTCTTGCTGGATAAAAACAAAGTTTATAGTTAAAAAACTTAAAGAAAAATATTCACTTGAAAATAATCCTAATCTTTTGATAATGCCTGCATTTAATCCGTTATGTGGAGGACTAGCTATAAACAAAGAAGGGATAGTTGGACCTATAGCAAAAATTGCAGATATAAAAAATAGTAAAATATTCCTGCTTGATGGAACATATCTAGGAAAAACAAACGATATTTAGTTGAAAAAAATGAAAACAAAAAATATTGAAAAAGAAATTATTAAATTGTTATCTGAAAATAAAGATATATGGTATTTGAAAGGACCATCAGACAAAAATACCTCATTTAATTCTTTATTTGATTTCTTGTCAAAAATTGAAAAAAATTTTTCAAAAATAATAGAAAAAGAAAAAATTAGAGAACATGAAATTTCATACAACAGAAGTATTAATCATTTTTTGTTATACTATTCTTATTATCCTAGGTTTCCTATTTTATCGTATATAGATGAAACTTTAATATTTGCATCATTTATTGACAGAAATTTTTCTAAAATCGAGCTATCACTTCCCATATACAAAAATCCAAGTGATGCAATAGAAAATTTATCTAAATTCTTATCAAACTCAGTTATTAAAAAAATTTTAAAAAAACAAAAAATAGAAAAAATCACTATCAGAGATATCGATGATAAAATTATAAATAGTTTAAAGAAAAAAAAATCTAATTTAAAAATTAATTCACTTAGAGAAATAAGATATGGCATATATGATATTAAAAAATCTATAGAACTCTCTGGAAAGAAATTTTCAAATCTTAGATGGCATTTGAATAATTTTGAAAAAGATGATCATGAAGTTAGAGAAGTCAATCTTGAAAATAACATTAAACCAGTAATTCATCTAATTGGAAAATGGAGAAAAGATGCAATCGAAAAAAGAGATTTTTCTTATGTAAATATGCGCTCAGATAAACTAGGTGCAAGATTTTTTGGGAAAAACTATAATTCAATTCAAAATCATAAAAGTGAATTAGTCGATTTTTCAAAGACTGTTACAAATGTATTAAAAGTGGATGGAGAAATCGCTTCTTTTAACTTAGGTTTTCCTCTTGGAATATACAAAAAACAAAATGTTTTTGCTCACTCGATAGGTATTTCAGATGTAAATATTCCTCATCTTTCAGAGTTTTCCCAATTCCTTTTTTGGAAAAAGATCAAAAATCTAGGTTATAAATATATCAATGATGGTCCAACATGGAAAAAAGATTTAGAAATATATAAAAACAAATTTAAACCATACAAGAAAAAAAGATATTATTATGCTGATATATTATTGAACTAAATAATTTGGAAATATCTAGTGTACAAATAAAAAGGTAAGCTTAAATAATACTTATTTTATATGAGGAAATCCTAATAAAAAAAAAGATAAAGGTAAGATATAAAATGAGTGCCCTGGTCATAGATCCATTGAAAGAAAATCTGTTGATTGCATTAAGGATAATTACAATTATCTTCTTAGGAATTCTACAATATCTGTTGTTACTTCTTACAGAAAGTTTTAATCTTAAACCTAAATATTCAAAAGCTATTAGATTATTTTTGTGTATAATATTACCTATAACGTTAATATTCTTAGGCGGTATTTTCTTTATTAGTGGAATTGAGATAAATGTTCTTGATTTACCATTTTTCTGGTATTATGTGATATCTGTTATGTGGCTAGGTATTGGAATTATAATATACACAGAGGAAAGAAAATCTTAAGTCGGTAAATATAAAATAATAGCAACCATTTTTTATTTTGATAATGCAGTTATTTTCAGAATTAAACCCAAAAATAAATGAGTTTCTTAAAAAAAACAATATTACAAGGCCTACTGAACCGCAAAAAAAGGCCATACCCTACATTTCCAAAGGAAAAAATGTTTTACTTATTGCACCTACAGGGCTAGGAAAAACTGAAGCAGCTCTATTACCTATTTTTGATAATTTTTTAAAGATTAAAAAAGAAGAAAAAGATCTGGGAATCTCAATTTTATATATAACTCCACTTAGAGCACTAAATCGAGATATGCTAAAAAGGACAATAGATCTAGGAAAGCATATTGATATTGATATTTCTGTTAGACATGGTGATACTAGTAGAAAAGAAAGAGCAAGACAGTCAAAAAATCCGCCAGATATGTTGATCACAACACCTGAGACATTTCAAATAATGTTTACAGGTAGAAGATTGAGAAAACACCTTAGTAAAATAAAATTTGTTATAGTAGATGAAATACATGAATTAGCTTGTGATGAGCGAGGAGCTCAATTATCAGTTGCACTTGAACGATTAGAGGAACTTACAAAAGAAAAAGATCATAGTTTTCAAAGAATTGGGCTATCAGCTACTGTTGGATCACCTAAAGAGGTAGCTAGATTCTTAGTTGGAAAAACAAAACAGAAAGAGCGGAAGGTAAAAACTATCGAGGTCGATGCAACTAAATTAATAGAAATCAAAGCTGAATTACCTAAAACCATAAAAACAGATTATAAAATGGCAAAAAAACTCTATATCGAACCAGTTTCTTTTGCATGTCTAAGACGAAGCCATGATCTAATAGAAAAACACAATTCTACACTTTTATTTATTAATACTCGTGATGGCGCAGAAATCCTCGCTTCACGGTTTAACATCTGGAAAGATAATTTAAAGATAGGAGTACATCATGGATCTTTATCAAAGTTAGCTAGAGTAGAATCTGAAGATAGTTTTAAATCTGGAAAACTAAAATCATTGATATGTACTTCATCACTGGAACTTGGAATAGATGTTGGAAATACTGATTTTGTAATACAATATAATTCACCCAGACAAGTAAAAAGAATTCTACAAAGAGTCGGTAGATCAGGCCATAGTGTAGGCAAAACATCAAAGGGCTTGATACTTTCAACTCATCCTGAAGATCTAGCTGAAAGCATGGTCATTTCAAAAAAAGCATTAAAAGGTGAATTAGAAAAATTAAAAATTAGAAAAAACCCTTTATCGGTTCTATCAAATCAAATAATATCAATTGCACTTGAATATGGAAAAATCAATACAGATAAAATCTATGAGATTGTTACTAGATCATATCCTTTTAACACACTAAAAAAAGAAATTTTTGAAAAACTATTATTACAACTCAAAAGACAAAGAAGTGTTTGGTTTGATGAAAAAGGATTTATTACAAAAAGAAGATTTTCAAGAAACTATTTTTTAGAAAATATATCTATGATCCCAGATGAAAAGACTTTTTCAGTTGTTGATATCTCAAATAGAAGAAAAATAGGTAAACTTGACGAAAGCTTTGTTTTAAGTTCAGATTTTGAAGAAAGTTCTTTTATTCTGCGTGGTAAACCCTGGACCATTATAAAAATGGAAGATGATCAAATACTTGTCTCGCAATCAAAAGATATAGGAAATATTCCCTCTTGGACAGGTGAAGATATACCCGTTCCCTTTGATGTAGCAATGAACCTTGGAAAACTTAGAAGAAAACACTCTGAATCCTACATCCTAAAAAATTTTAGAACAGATAAAAACTCAGCAAAAAAATTTATAAATTATATTAAAAAACAAAAAAAACAGGAATTTATAATTCCTGATGACAAAAATATAACAATTGAAGTTGAAGATAAAACTATTGTAATCAATGCTTGTTTTGGATCAAAAGTAAATGAAACAATTGGTAGAATTATTTCAGCTTTACTTGTCCAAAGACTAGGTGAAAGTGTCGGTGTAAATTGCGATCCATATAGAATAAATCTTGAACTTCCCACAAGAATTAATCCTAAAAATATTAGAGAAATACTTCTTGAAATTAAACCTGAATCTTTGTTTTACATTTTAAATAGGATTCTTAGGAATTCTAATTATATTAGATGGCAAATAGTTCATATTGCAAGAAAATTTGGCGCAATAAAAAAAGATTTTGATTACAAACATGTCGGATCAAAAAAATTATTCAATTTATTTGAAAACACCTTGATTCAGGATGAAGCAATTGATAAAATTATCTTTGAAAAAATGGATATAGAAAATACAAAAAAAATCTTGAAAAAAATACAAGATAATGATATAGAAATATGCGTTCAAAGGCTTTCACCTATCTCAGTTGCTGCTTATGAAACAATCAAGGGGCTAATGGTTCCAAAAAGAGCAGATAGGTCAATACTTATGACTCTTAATAAAAGACTTAATGACTCAGATATAGTTTTAGTATGTACAAACTGTGGATATCTTAAAAATACTGTTGTTAGAAGGGTTGAGAATAATCCAAAATGTCCGAAATGTAATGCAATAAAAATTGCGGTTCTCAGAAGATACAACAAGGATAAAAAAAATATATTAAATAAAAAACCAAAAAACGATAAAGAAAAAAAAGAACTGAAAAGATTACATAAAAATGCCAGCCTTGTCTTAAACTATGGAAAACCTGCAATACTTGCTCTGTCTGGTAGAGGTATAGGTCCTGATACAGCTGCAAGGATACTTAGAAGATATAATGCGGTTTCACTAAAAAACTCAGAGGAAACACAAATAAAATTTCTAAAAGATATTTTAAAGGCTGAATTAACTTATGCTCGCACGAGAGGTTTTTGGGATAACTAAATAAGAAGTTATAAAAACATAATTACAATTTTACATATTGTAAACCATTGGTTGTATTAAATGCCTCAAATTAATAATACTGAACTTCTTGGAACTATTCTAAAATCTACTTTAGGCGTAATTGGTCGAAGGACATCTGAGGCATATGCTAATATGACACTTGAATCAGTTCTTAGTAATATAAGTAAAAAACATAAGTTTTTAAGAAATATAAAAATCGAAAAAGACAGATATAAAGAAACTATAAATGTAATAGATATTGATGATGAGATCAACAATGAAAATGTAAAAAACGTCGGCATTGCAATTAAAGATTTTATGATAAATATTGCAAATACTATGGGAAAAGATGCAGGCTTTTATTTTATTAAAGAAATCAAAGAGGATATACCATACAAATATGAAAATATCATGAGCGATTTAGGTATTGATCTTGATTATATTCAATCAGAGTTTATAACTGAGATAAAAAACTCATTTAAGTTTAGTATTGAAAACTCTGAAGTTATGAATCATGTTCTTACTGTTCTATTTGAGATAGTTGATAGTGAATCTGGAAGAGATGTTGCATATGAAACTCTTGATGAACTAATAAATCGATTAAACACCCAGTATGAGGCTTTAAATTATGTTAAAATCAATGATGTTAGATCTATACAGAATGTAGAACTAATTAATACAGATAAACAAATTAATAAATTAGATTCCCAGGAGGTTGGAGTTTGCATTCAAAAGATTATCCAAGAACTCTCAATGGACTTTGATGAAAAAAAGTTTCTCTTAATAATGGATAAAATAAAAAACAACATTAGTGCAGACTATTCATACAAGTTAAATGAAATGGGAGTTAATTTTGATGTAATAAAACTTAAACAGACCTTACTTTTAAAACACACAATCCAATCACTACTCCAAATTTTAGCTGAATCGACCACTCAAAGCTATTCAGTTATGATATTATCTAATATAATAAACAAATACGAAGATAAATTTGATTTTTTGAAATTGATAAATATTGATGCTTTACATCTATCAGATGGAATTGAAGCAATAGAAGTATCTGATGAAATAAATAATGTAAGTCCCTCTGAACTTGGGCGTGCAATTCAGAGAATGATGGAAAAAGTCTCAACTTCTTTAGGTGAAAAAGCGGGAAGAGATTTTTTAGACCTTTTCAAAAAAAGGATGGGAAAAGCGTATATTTTAAGATTAGAAGAGATAGGCGTAAATCTTCATATGATAGAGTTGAGAAAGAATTTATTATAACCTTTTAAAAAAATTTATTCGATAAAAAACGAAATTTAAATCGACAATTTTATATATATGACGTTGTTTTTCCTTAAAATGGGAATAAAATTATGGATGATATTGGTATTATAAGCTATGGATCATATATTCCAAGATTTAGAATTAAAGCCGAAGAAATAGCAAAAGTATGGGGAAAAGATGGAAAAAGAATATCCCAGGGCCTAGGTATAAACGAAAAAACAGTTCCAGGTATTGACCAAGACACTGCAACAATCAGTGTAGAAGCAGCTAGAAATGCACTAAAAAGATGCAATATAAATCCAAAGGATATAGGAGCAATATACATTGGAAGTGAATCCCACCCATATGCTGTAAAACCATCAGGCACAATTGTTGGAGAAGCAATTGGTGCCACACCGGATCTGATGGTAGCAGATTATGAATTTGCGTGTAAAGCTGGAACAGCAGGCATACAATCATGCACTGCCCTTGTAAAATCAGACATGATTAAATACGGTCTAGCAATAGGCGCAGATACCTCCCAAGCAGCACCAGGTGATGCATTAGAATTTTCTGCATCAGCAGGCGGAGGAGCATTTATAATAGGAAAGGATAACCCCATTGCAATAATCAATCATACGTTATCATATACAACTGACACACCTGATTTTTGGAGAAGAGCGGAAAGAAAATATCCTTCACACGGAGGAAGATTCACAGGTGGGCCAGCTTACTTTAAACACATCACAAACGCATCAAAAAACATGATGGAAAAAGTAGGAACAAAACCAGAAGATTATGATTATGCAATTTTTCACCAACCAAATGGAAAATTTCCGGTAAAAGTATCAAAAATGTTAGGTTTTAATTATGATCAAATAAAACAAGGACTTATGGCCCCAAACATTGGAAACACATATTCTGGTGCAACCATGGTCGGACTTTCCTCAGTACTTGATGTAGCAAAACCAAACGATAGGATTTTTTTAACTAGTTATGGATCCGGAGCTGGAAGCGATAGTTTTGATATTAGAGTAACTGATTACATTAAAAAAATGAAAAGAAACAAAGCACCTTTTGTATCAGAGATGGTTGAAGACAAAGAATACATCGATTATGGAACATACGCAAAGCTTACAGATCTTTTATTTTGGGAGTGATAAAATGAGAGAAGTATCAGTAATTGGAATTGGACTGACCAAATTTGGAGAATTATGGGATAGATCATTCAGGCAATTGATATCAGAAGCAGGTTCAAAGGCGATTCTAGATTCAGGTATAAGTGGAAAAGATATAGATGCTATGTATATAGGCTCAATGAGCTCAGGCAGATTCGTTGGACAGGAACATGTCGGCGCACTTGTTGCAGACGCATCAGGTTTTTCACATATGCATATTCCTTCAACACGTGTAGAAGGAGCTTGTGCATCAGGAAGCCTTGCAGTTAGAGAAGGTTACTTATCAATACTATCAGGTGAAAACGATGTAGTAATAATCGGCGGAATCGAAAAGATGAATGATGTGGGAGGATCTGCAGCAACTGAAACTCTAGCAACAGCTGCAGACCAGGAATGGGAAGCATTTTTTGGAGCTACATTTCCTGCATTATATGCAATGATTGCAAAAAGACATATGCATGAATATGGTACAACAAAAGAAGATCTAGCAAAAGTTGCAGTAAAAAACCATGCAAATGGTGCAAAAAATCCTTATGCTCAATTTCGAAGAGAAATCACAATTGAAAAAGCATTGAACTCAACACCAGTTGCCGAACCATTAGGCCTACTTGACTGCTCACCAGTTACAGATGGTGCTGCAGCACTTGTTTTATGTGAAAAAAATAAAGCAAAAAAGTTTTCAGGAAAGCCTGTAAAAATTATTGGCTCAGGACAAGGATCTGATACATTATCACTACACGGAAGAAGAGATATATGCACTCTTGATGCAACAGTTCATGCTGCTAAAATGGCATATAAAAAAGCAAAAATCAGCCCCAATGATGTTGATTTAGCTGAAGTGCATGACTGTTTTACAATAGCCGAAATTTGTGCAATTGAAGACCTTGGATTTGTAAAAAAAGGAGAAGGTGGAAAAGCAGTTGATAAAAAAATAACAACACTTAATGGAACACTCCCCGTTAATACAAGTGGAGGATTAAAATCAAAAGGTCATCCCGTTGGTGCAACCGGTGTCGCCCAAATCGTAGAAATCGTAAAACAACTCAGAGGAAAAGCAGATAAAAGACAAGTTAAAGATGCAAATATTGGTCTTTCTCATAATGTAGGCGGATCAGGTGCAACTTGTGTTGTTCATATAATGGAGTCTGATTAATAATGAAATCTGATGTAGCAAGATTCTGGAGAGAAATACCTCAGAGATACAATCTATTGGCAAATAAATGCGGAAAATGTGGTAAAACATTTTTCCCACCTAGAGAGGCATGTCCATACTGCCGAAGGCAAAGTATGGGGCAAATGAAAGAAGAAAAACTGAGTGGAAAAGGCAAAATATTAACATATTCTATTGTTCATGCTGGCCCACAAGCTTTTGAAGAACAAGTACCATACCCTGTTGCAATAATCAAGCTTGATGAAGGACCAAAGATAACTGCTCAAATAGTGGATTGCAAGATAGATGAAGTTAAAATTGGAATGAAAGTTGAAAGCACCTTCAGACGTATTCAAGAAGATGGATACACAGGTGCAATTTACTATGGTTATAAATTTAAGCCATTGAGGGGAAAAAAATGAATATAAAAGATGCATTATCTGAAAAAATAGCAGGTGAAGTAACTTTAAGCCCTGCACCTGGAAAAACAATTAGAAAATGGAGAAATATCTTTAATATAAGCCAAACCGATCTAGCAAAATATCTAGAGCTTTCACCAAGTGTTGTATCAGACTATGAATCAGGTAGGAGAAAATCTCCAGGTATACAGACTGTAAAAAAAATTATTAAAGCTTTAATTGAAATAGATATAGAGCGAGGAGGAAAGATCCTTCATCAGTATGATTCAATGATAGAAACACAAGAAGGAATTCTTGAAATAATGGAATATCCGATGTCTGTGAATGTTGAAAAATTCATTAAAAAAATCGATGGAAACATTCTTACAAAAAGTAAGATAGGTCTTAAGAAGAATGTTAAGGGTTTTACACTTGTAGATAGTGTTAAAACAATTGAAACGATCAACTCAGGTGATTACAGTCAATTATATGGGTGGAGTACTGAGCGTGCAATTATTTTTACTGGAATTAGATATGGTCGAAGCCCAATGATTGCAATAAGAGTCCATCCAGTTAAACCAACGCTTGTTGTATATCATAGACCTGGTTCAGTTGATTCTCTTGCAATAAAACTAGCTGATAGAGAAAACATACCTCTTGTAACATGTAATCTTTCATTTGATGAAATTAAAAAAAGATTGATATTTTTAGGTGAAAAATAAAACTATGGAAATGACAGGTTTATGTTCAATATGTAAAAAACCTGGAGCTATGCATTCATGCATGTTTTGTGGAAGATTGGTTTGTAATAATTGTTTTGATCATCATTCTAGGGTTTGCAAGATATGTAAAAGATAAAACTGATTTTTAATTAAAAAGAAAGGAATATATAACATGTTTTTTATTTCAAATCAATTAGTAGGGAGGAAAAAATATGACTGTTAAATGTAATAAATGTGGAGCTGATATTCCTGATGATGCATCTTTTTGCCCGGGTTGTGGGGCTGTAAAACCAACTCAACCACAAGCACCACCTCAACCAAGAGCTCAACCTCAGGCACCACCTCAAAGACAGACCTATCAAACACGTCCAGCACAAAAAATGGGTGGAACTAGTCTTGAAGGATTTGTAGATACCATATTTTCAAAAATTTTTGTAATGCTTGGATTTTTAGTAGGTATTTTGATCTCATGGATTGGTAGCTTGATAATTCAACATTCAGCATATGATACTATCGGTAACTTTCTTACTACCTTTGGTCTTCTTGGTGCAGGAGTAATGATGTTTGGTGGAGGCTTTTTAAATACCAAACTAGATAAATACATTAGACTAGGATTAATCCTTATTGGCGGATACATAGTAATAACTGCAATATTTACTGGCACCACAATTGGCCTTACAAATAGTTTATACAGTGGATTACCGTTTTAATAAAAAAAATAATTTTTTTTATTTTTTATATCCACCTATTTTTAAACTAGGATCTCCAAATAATTCCCATTGCTGTACCATTTTTACATCCATTTTGGAATTATCATCTAAAAATTCATGTAGATATTCAGCCATAGTTTGCCCGTGGTTTAGTCCAAGATCATCTTCATCTTCCATACCATATAACTCTAAAAATCTCAATTCAAGATAGCCATCAAGTATTTCTAGATAATCTATCACGCCATTAAGATCTTGATCGCCATCACCATGAGTTCCTAAGCCCGTGTTTGCAATTGTTGCAATTGTACCACCATTTGGTTTACTAGTGAGCCACCATGCCCAACACTTTGGCACCCATCCATCATATAAAAATCTATTATATAGATATTTTAGACCGCCTCTACCTACACCGTTTATAATATTTTGAAGTATACTTTTATCAAATTCTCCGTTATGGCATCCGCCAATAACTGCTACAGGTAGTTTATCTCTATTTCTTAAAAGGGGCATATCCTGTACCCTGTATCCAGTTGTCCAGTTGTCTTTTTCATCTATTGGATCTGGGAAATGCGTACTCCATGAAACCCTACTTCCATGACCACATATATATGCAAAACCTGCTCCTTTGTTGAACTCTTCGTTTACAGTCTTTCCATTAATATCTTCATTTGATGAATAAACCTTAAGTGGATTAAAACCAGGCATCAGTTCTAAAGCCTTATCACAAGCTATTTCTCCTTCTATAACGACTTCTCCAGGAGGCCATTGACCATCATTATGATAAGAATCACCACCAACCAACAAAAGGTTATCAAACCATCCTTCTGATTTTACATTATTTTTTTCATAATTTATTATTTTTCTAACCATTGTTCTTACTTGAAATCTGTTCCTGCATGGTAATCTCCCGAGATATACATCAGGATACAGATCCATTTCTTCTTTGTAGGTTTCATTCCAAACAGAGAATTTATTATCATCATTTGAATCCCAGCTTGAAAAAGCACCTTCAGAGTCATAAATATCTGCATAATAAAGATCACTTACAAAACGTTCTTCAGGGAATTCTTGTTCTTCAGGTGGAACAACATAGCTATATCTAATAGGAATATGCCATTTATCGTTCTGTCCATCTATACCGCCAACAAGTAAAACATGTGTGATATCCCATTTTTCTATTGCTCCCTTTATAAAATACTTGATTTTTTCCTGTTCATCTCTTCCTCTTAAAAGTTTTTCATTGTAAATTTCTTCAGTAGAGAACATCTTAGTTTTTACGCCCTTACTGTTTTTAAAATCAACAAGCTTTGTTAATGTATCTGTATACTCATTTGGCGCAATAATCAATAGATCTTGTTTATTTTCAACATCTATAATTGATTCTTCTGGTTCTTCATAGGTAATATTTACCTTAATAATAGAAGAAAAAGAGATCTCGTTATTATTTGGCAAATATTTTACGGGGTATACTTGTAAAACAAGATAGCTTACTCTATTTTTATAGTCTAAACCGCCACCTGTATGAAATGATACACATTTTTCTGGGTAATCGCCTAGATTTTCATATAAATTTTTACTATCAAATTTCTGATAAGTTCTATAATTAATACTATCAAATTGAGATCTACCAAAAGAAGGTAATGAATCAAGTTTTATTATTTCAGGTTCAGATGTTTTATAGCTCATATTCAGTATTTTTGTACCAAAATTAAATTTAAAAACAGTTAGATTAACAGGTAGAACCGGATAATTTGTGTCATAATCAAACATCTTTATTCTATTATGATTTGTTTCATTAATTTTGATCACTGAGTAGTTATATTGTTCATAGATTTCGGGATATGAAAAAGTAAACTCCATTTCTATTGATTTCTGAGAATAAATCATTTGTTTGGTTTCTTTTTCTTTTAAATTAGTTCCAAAAACGTTTATACCTGATAAGACAAGCATTGACAATGCTATTACGCAAAAAATTTTCTTATACATTTTTACCCCCTAAGTTAAATATCTAATGTTTTTTAATAAATTAAGCATATTAAAACTTTTCCTCAAGTAATTCTTGAGTTTTATTCATTGTATACTTGTTTAAAAATTTTTTTATAATATTTTTTAATATATGAAAATGATTATCTTTAAAAGTAGGCCCGCGGCGGGAGTTACTTACAAAAGTAAAAGGCCCTTTTATTTTAGTGTTTTTACGAAAAACCGCTCTAAGGAGAGCTTATTATTATAGGCATGATTTTTATATATTTAAAAACCTTAATTTTTGCTGGTTTTTTTGTTTGTTTCAAGTTTTTCAAGCTCTGATTCTGTATAAATTAAAGCTTGATCTAATGTCATACCTGTTTCTTTTAAAAGACGATATGCACTAGGATATTTATCTTTATCAATCTCAATCATTTTCTAATCCTTTTTTTGTATAATCTAGAGATATTTAAATTAATATAGAAAAAATAGCAGAGTTATGTTATTTTTGTTTTTGGAACATTTGTAACTAAATACGTGTATATTGCTGAATGTTAAACCCCTCAAGTCATTATGTTTTGGCTAACAGGGGTTTTTAAATAAACCCTAGATAAAAATAAAATGTTGTTTCACCCTGTTTTTTGGTACTATTCATAACATATCAGTAATAATCATACTATTCTATTGGTTTTTCTAATACAAATTATCAACATTAATAATAAGTACCATATCAAACCAAAAACAAAGATTAATACCTGAATCTCTTTTCATAATCCTTATGAGATAACCATTCAAGAAGTACATTCAAAATTTTAACTTCATCGCCTACAATCGTATAGATCAAACGCCAAGCATTAGGTAAATCATATTTCCAAAGATTATCAATACCATATTTTTTAATATACCCTTTTGGCCACAACTTTCGTGGTATCTTAATACCACACATAGGTTTTTCTTTTAAATCATCTGTAGCTCTATCTATAAAATCATATAGTTCTCTATCTTCTGTTTTCCCATGTTTAAGTTTTTCAAAATCCCTTTGAAGTTTTTTATCTACAAAAACAACTTCAATCTTACAGTTATTCATTTGAATTTAACTCCAGAGGAAATAACTTTTTTCATTAAATCTGGATTCCAGATCCATACTATTCTAGCATCATCATCGATTAATATTTTCCCTGATTTTTCGAGATAATCAATTATAAGGTTAAATGTTTGATACATTACTTTTTTTGGTAGTGCTCTCCATAGTTCTGTTTTTTTTGGATAATCCATTTCCTGTATTTTTTCTTCTACCATTAGTATCGTATCTAGTTGTGGGTAATGTATTTTTTTCCCATAGGTTTTTTGTTTTCTCTCAGATTTTAGCATTATATATATTTATATAATTCAATATACTTAAAGGTTTCGAGAGATATTTACAAATAATCGGTATTTCCCCCCTGTAAATAGATAGTTTAAAAAACCCTGTTTTTCTTTCACAAAACCCCCTATGTTTCATGCACAGAAACCGTTTTAAGCCAACTTTGTTAAGGAGTAAATGTATAAAAATGTACTTTAACGTAAAAAAGAAAAAAAATCACTCAATTAATTCGTTTTCAGCCTTGAATACTGCATCGAGTTCGACAAACTGTTTATCAATTTGATTTTTTAATTGTTTAACATAAAGCCTTGCTTTTTTCTTTTGAGATATTGTCATATCGTGATTTTTTAAAACATTTGAAAACCTATTGATCTTGTTTGATAGAGAGTATAAATCTCTTTCAATTTGTCTTGCTCTTTGCCTTACACTAGGTGTAAATACAGTTATTGCTCTGTTCTTTGCCTCCTCTTTTAATTTTTTCAAGTATGCTGTTTCCTTATCATATTCTTGCCTTTTTCCTTGCGTAACCATTGCTCTTTCGTGTTTATCAACATAATTTAACAGTTTCTTACTATTACTAACTTTTTTATTTATTCTGTGTGATAATACCCTTTGATAACCTGGTTTAAAATATTCTGGGTTGCGTAAATAGTTTATTTCCTGAGGGCTAAGTTTTGTCATGATCTAATAATGATTAGTAAATACTTAAATGTTACGTAAAACTCGTAACATGACTAAAGAAAAAATAAGAGAAATATGTTTTTTTTAGTTTTTCATTCTGTTATAATAATCCCTAACAGCGTTACGAAGGAACTCTTTCATATCATCAAAAAACAGATCTGGATCATTTACAACATTTTCAACTTGTTTTATATAAACATCTGGGAACTCTAGTTGTTTCAAAATACTGGTATCATTCATAAATTATCCCTCTTTTTTTTTTATGCTTTCTCTATATAGATACGGTTGTTTTCCTCTATGAATACTAGGTTGTCATCTGATTTAAGACCTAGTTTTTGTATTACTTCAACGGGTAGTGTTGTTTCAAAATCCATGTTTACAGGTAGCTCTCTTTTTAGATCATCTGCTTTTATATTTTCTATATTTTTTTCTTCATACATAATTTCTTTTTCACCTATCCATTTTTTTAAATTATCTAAACAATAAACCACTATTTAAAATTATTGCGAAAACAATAAAAGGCAATAAAAATATTAAATATACGGTGTATGATTATGAAAAGAATGCCAAATGTAACAATATCATTAACAAAAGAAGAAAAAAAACTATTTGACAAACTACAGAAAGAAGAAACAAGAGGGCCTAGCGATCAGTTTAGACATATGATGAAATTCTATTTTAAAAATAAGGATAAGGTGAAATAAATGAAAACGAACACTTTAGATAAAAACGCAAGAGAAAGAGAAAAAAACTTAAAAAAAACATTTGAAAAAGCTAGATATAATCATATATGCCAAAGATGCGGTAAAAAAGCAGAATATCCTGAAGCAAGAACTATAGGTCTTAATTGTAAGGATGGAAATATGGATATAATAGAAATGAAACTTCCTAAGAGTACACCTGAAAAAGATATTTTAAAATTTGAAGAAATATTAGAACCAATTGAACATAAAATGACTTTTGTAGAACCACATTACAATTGTTGTTATATTTGCTTGGATTGTTACTTTGAATTATTGAATTTTTTAAACATATCAGAATTAGATCCTGTGGGTTCTGCAACTGATTTAATATAAAGATAAGTTGAAATAAAAAAAAAATTGGTTACTATCACACACCTTCCTAGAGTGTTAAGTTGTCAAAACTATACATTTTTTTTTATGTTTTCTATTAGTATGTTTGAGCTTCCCTGATATATAAAAGGAAAGTGTAAGGGTGCCCATTTCCCATTTGGTAGTTTCGGGATTTTAAAAATTGTTTTTTGATACCACTTTCCGTTTTTATCTTTTAGGTCTTTACGAAAACGTACATAATTTTTTCGTTCTTCAAAATGCATTTCTTCCCACCCCTCCATAAATATATATACCTTTTCTTCCCAAAACACAAATATTTACAATTTGGGAAGAAATAGTATTTAAAGAAAAACGGTTTTGGGAACATTGTTGTTTTATTGTGCATCACCACCATCATTGTTTTTACCGAATCGTTGGTCGATACAGTTTAAAAGAGAATTGATAATTTCGAGTTTATCTCTGCCGCACATCTCATCAAATATAGTTAATATATCATCTTTCAATTTCTGATGGAGTGTTTCAATGATATGTTTTGGGTATATCTCTACAGGTTTCCCATTGGGATAACTGGATAATCCTTTGTTTTTTAGACTCCAATTATTTTGTTTTATTGTGCATCACCACCATTATTGTTTTTCTGTTGCCATTCTTTTTTGATTGGTTCTGGTGCTTCGTGGTATATTTTCCGTGCTTGTCTGAGTGTTTCTCTGTTTGTCCCTAGTTTTTTAGCACGTTTTTGTAATGATTCCCCTGAATGTTTATTATTGTCCCGTTCCCCAAAATTTTGGGTATCGGGGAGTTTATCTCCTCTTTTTAAAGTTGATAATTTTCTTAGTTTTGCTTTTATGTCTTCGATGTTTTTTAATTTATCATCACATTCTACTTTTTGGTAGTCACTTAGGTGTCTTCTTAGTAAATTATCAGATATGAGTTGTTCTTCTATCTGCCATTCTTCTTTTAGATCTTTACGGATAATACAAGGTACATCCATCTTGAGTTCTTGTGCATAGTGTGATTGTTTTCTATCTAATCCTTTAGGTAATTTTTCTTCAAACTTTCCATCATTGCCGTGTTCTTGTTGATGAACACGGTTATCTAGTATTTCCCCAAGTCTTGATTCAGCATCAAATAACAAGCTTACTACATTATCCCTCCTGTTTAATATCATATATGATAACAAAAACATAACAAATGTTTATAACAAATATGGTATTAACAATTGTTTATATCAAATATGATACAAAAAAATAACACAAAAATTTTTTTGTATATACCATTTCCTACTCTCACATATAGCTACAATCTTACAATATAACTAAACAAAATTAACAAACCTATATCTAAAAAACAACTATTGAAAAATACCTACAATACCTACAAAAAAACCTAACAAAAATAAAAAATATATAATCTCTCTCTATCCCCCTGAGCAATAACACAACATCAAAAACAAATAAAACAAACAACTCTAACATTTATTATAAAAATTATAAAACATTTAAAAACCATTTAAAACCAACATTTACAACATTTTTTAACTAAGATCACCCCCCTCAAAATAAAACTATAGTTAATATTTACTCTCTCTATCCCCCTGAGCAATAACACCAAATATGCAAGATATAAAAACTTCAACAGATAAATAACCAAAAACAAAAATGCAAACATACGTAAAACTTCTTCAAAAAAAATAATGTTTTTTTTTACTCTACAATAACACAACCAACCATATCAAAACAAACCTTTACATCACGTAAACTATTAACATTCCTACAATAAGTTATTTCAACTTTTTCTCCTATAAACTGATTAAGATAAGATTCAGAAAGAACATAACAAAAAACATAAGATTGATTACCAACAACCACAGAATAATAACTACTGTTTTCATAAAAACCCCTAAGAATACCCCTCAGTTTTTTTTGATCCTCAGGATTACATGATGGTTTATGTGGCATAAAACCTGTAACAATAATAAAAACACAAACCACAAAAACCACTATAATAATCAACACAGATATTGGAGTAATACCACCACCGTTATTGTTTTTTAGATATCCCATATACATAACAATCTCTCTCTAAATTTTTCTTTAGATTCTTTTTTTTGTTTTTCCCTAAGCCTAGATATCTCTATTTTTAGTTTTTTAATCTCATTTTTTCGTTTCTCTATCTGATAACCTAGAACATTGATACGGTTTTTCATAAGACCTATTTTTTCCTCTGTAGATCTCAACTTTTTTTGTACCTCCCAGAAACCGTTTTAATATTTTTTAGAATCTCTCTGATATCCTCTTTATTATCAGAAATACTAGAATCTTTAAAATTAGACGGTTTTAAGCTATCGCAAAAACTATGCAACTCATTCATAGTGCTACACCTTTTTTGTTTGTATACGCTACTGTATACGTGTTTTTTTTGTGTATTTTTTGAATTATATAGACTTGTTAACCATTCTCTGCGTGAAATACCCAATTCTTTAATTTCAGAGTTTATTTTATCAAATAGCTCTTTACTGATTCTTACACTAAAAACTCTAGTCAAAAATTAATCAACCTCCAAAGAAACAAATTCGATATCCAAATCACTATCTGGTAAAAACTCACAATCAATACAATGATTCAACAAATGAACATCTTTTTTCTTAAGAGTACAATAATGATATTTAGTTCTGTATTTACATTTAACTGCTCTCTCATGTAGATCATTATCAAACAATAACATATTTTTTATTGCATCGTCTAAAGAAACACTTTGTGGTAAAATTAAATTCTTTTTCATTCAATAAACCTCCTTAAAAAATTTATATAACCCAAAACCTTCAACTACTCACCCCATTATGAATAGATCTGAGTTTATCCCTAACAACCTGTTTACCATAATATGTAAGCTTCCAACGTTTACGATCCATACAAAACATAAGCCCTTTAATCTCAAGTTTTTCAAAAACTAATTTTCTCTTATTTTTATCTTTAAAACCATAGACTAACTTAACATCACGATCTGTGATAAACTTTTTTTTGCTATACAAACAACGTTTCAAAAGCAAAAGCTGATTAGTACCCAAATTCAAAAAAATCCCTCCAAAATTTAGAAAATATTGTATGTATATGTAGTAATGTACATGTACAGTACATGAACATTGAAAGAGTAGAGAGTAGAGTAGGGCTTATATTTCTAAGTTTTAATAAAAACACCCTATAAGGAGTATGTACATTTGAATGTACATTATAGTGTACATTATACATGCAATGTACATTAAAATTCATTGATTTTCACCCCTAAAATGTATTCTTTGGTCTTTTCCCTCAAAAAGAAACTCTTTGTCAATCAATGCCTGTATGTCTTCTTCTTTATATCCTTGTGCAAGAATATCATTCCAGTTTGTTGGAAGTATAAGTTTAACAGAATAAAGTATAGTTTTTTCCTTTGTAGATATTCCAGTAGTTATTGAATCAATATCTTTTACTCCTAGTGTATCAAGACTATATTCAAATAGTTCAAGTGCTCTTTTTGCATCTTTTTCATTTGCAGTTTTTGCAAGTCTTGTTTTTGCACTTGCCTCTGTTAGTCTTCTAATTGCTTCATAATGTCTAAAATTAATATGATAGTCTTCGATAGTTCTTTTTTCAATAAACCATTCTTTGATTTTGTTGTTTATTTCTTGTGGTATCTTAGGTTTTATTTTTTTTGCATAGTGTATATATTTTCTTAAAAAATCAGGTTCAAGAATTGAAGAATTATTAGATTTTTTATTTTCTTCATATATTGTTTGGTGTATATGGTCCACTATTTTAGAATCTGTTTCTTTATCTGTTGTATCAGTTACCGCAAAAATCAAGTCAAAACGGCTAAGGAGTGCTGGTTCTATATCTATTTGATTTATATATTTTTCAAATGAATCAAAACGCCCCATTTTAGGGTTCATACTTGCAGTTACGCCTGTTCTTGCTGCAAGACTTTGGTTTACACTTCCCATTTTGCTTTGCTCTACAACTCCTTGCTCCATTGGCCCATGTAAACAACCTTGTACTTCTTTTGGAAGTTTATCAAATTCATCAAGAAAACAGGTTCCATTATTAGCCCTTACAAGTGCACCCGCTTGTAATATCCATCCATCCCCTAAAGGATCTTTTACAGCTCCAGCAGTAACTCCTGCAACTGTTGCACCCCTTCCACTTGCTTTTGTAAATATTGGTGCAATTCTTGCACTTGCTTGCATGAGTGTACTTTTTACTGTTCCTGGATCACCTACTAGAAGTATATGTATGCTTCCCCTTCTTGTAGTTCCATCTTGTATATTATGCCAGTTACCGCTTATCTGTTGAAGAAGCATTGCTTCTTTTTGTGGTACATATCCATATATAGATGGTGCAAAACTGTTTATTAGTGTGGTCCATAGTTTTTTTGATTGTGCAAGTTTCTTAGCTTTTTTTAGTTCTTCTTCATTAAAAATAAGGTTTTTTGATTGTGCACTTTCAAAACCATAGGTATAAAAATATGTATCCTGTGTTAGTTTCTTTATATCCTGGTTTATGCAGTATTGGCCGTTTATTGTTATTGTTTCACCTGGTAATACTTTATTGCAATGGTTTTTGTAGCAATGTATCTCTAGTTCCCTTCGGTGTGGTTCATAGTATGGATTTGTAATTAATAGTTTTTGAAAATCTATATATTTTGATAGATGTGGTAAAAGATTAAAATTAGATACCCTTCCACATCCGCCTTGATCTGCATAGCATTCATTTGGAAGTTTTATTTTATCATTATTTATTATGTCTTGCGATACTCTTATGATTGCTCCACATTTTAGGCATTGAAAAGCCCCTAGAGTTAATCTAGGGTTTACACTTGTTGCTTGTAATACTATTCCCTCAATTGATAAGAGTTTGTTTAGATCATTGGTTTTTAGATTTGCAATATTTTTTTGGTTTATATCTTGAAGACCTGTAATATCTATTTGATATTTTTTTAGGCCCTGATTCTCTAATGCATATCGTAAGTTACCTATTGCTTTTATTGGATTTTCTAAAAGTAATTCTCCTAGTTCAGGGTTTGTTTTGTCTACTTTTTCAAATTCAAATTTAAAAATATTTTCTATTCTTGCGGTTTCTAATTCTGGTTTCAAATAGTTTTTATCTGTTAGTAGTTGCTCCCATTGACCTATGGTTTCATTATCTGGTAAGATTTTAGTCAACAGGTATCAACCCCTTATGTAGATCTTTTACTTTGGTTTTTTTCACCTGGTGTGTTTTTTCTGCTTTTTTCAGTTGGTCTTGTAGTATTTGTCTTTCTTCATGGTTCTTGTTTAGTTTTTCTTTTATTATAGCTGGATCTGTATTCATTTGGTGTTCTATTGCAAAAATCAGTAATTCACTCCAGCTTAGTTTTTTATTTTTTGCATATTCCCAGTATTTTTTTGGTATCGTTGTATGTACTTGTTTGAATTGTTTATCTGACATTTTTTCCTCCTGTTAGATGTTCGATTTTAAAAATATGGTTAAGATGTATTCTAAGTTTCGTGTTTTCAAGTTGTATACTAATAAAATTCTGATCTTCATTAAGTAAAAAACCTGTTACAGCTCTAACCTGATCCCCATCTTCATAAACAATTTTTACCTTTTCCATATAAATCCTTGTCCTTTTCTTTTTCAAATTTAAATTCAGTTAACCCTCCGTTGCGGAGGTTTTGCAATGCTTTTAACAACCGCAAGGTTGTGATACCTCTACATTCGATTTTTAAGTATGTACTGTAGTTTTTTTCTTTCATTTCCTGCACCTCTTATTTTTTTATCACGGATTTGGGCACAGGAGTTGTGAAATATGAAAAGTCTAAATTCTGTCATATCAAACCTCTTTTTTTAGCTAAAGACAGGAGTTCTTCAAAAGTCATTGAATCATAATTTTTTTTAGAAGAATTATTGGAGTTTTCCACTATTGATTCACCCCATTAAAAAATTCATTTAATACAAATCTAATAACAGCAGATACACTCAAAGCATGTTCTTCTGCATATTTTTCACATTTTTTTATTGTGTTTTGATCTAGTGTTACACATTTCGGTGTTTTAATATTAGACTGTTTATTCGCCATCACTAAAGTATATATATACCCTAATATATTAAGATGAGCTAAAGGTAAGTTTAATTTACCTTACCGTAAGTTAAAAAGCTTTTATCTTACGTTCAAAGGTGTTTATATGAAGAAAAACAATGATAAAATTCATAATTTAGGAAAAAAAATCTATTTACTTTGTTATACTAAGCCTCGTTATAAAATGGAAATTTCTAAACTGATATATGGAGATCCTAAAAAAAAAGGCATATATCCTGAAATAAAAAAATTAGAAAAAGAAGGATGGATTATAAAAGCTGATAGTAAAATAGCCAAAGAAAATAACTTGATGGATATCTATAAAGATAAATTGGATTTTTCTAGTCGTAATGCTGAAAAAAGACAGTATTATTTTTCATTATTAGATCCTTTGAAAAATGCTATTCTTGATAAATTGAAAAAAGAAAATATTAAATTTAACAATGAAGAAATGAAGGAATTAGATAGTATTTTAAGTTTATTTCTCGCAAGAGATTTAATTGAAAATGCAATAAAAAATTATGATTTTAGTAAAAACATTGATTTTTTTGAAAGAATCTTTGAGGGGATTAATTTTTTTAATATTGTATTGGTAAATCAAGCAATAGATCAATTTTCTGATAAAATCTTAGATAAACAGTATATTAGAGTTCATTATAAATTATCTAAAATTAATTCTTATGTTTCAGAGTTGTTTAAAACCTATACTTATACAGGTTTTTTAACATTCTATGAAGAAGCTCTTGATTTAGATGGAATTAAAAAGAAATTATATAAAAAAGAATATAAGATTGATGATTTTTTCGAAGAATATAACAAATATTTCAATGTGAAATAAAGAAAAAATATTGAAAAATTTAAATTTATTTTTTATCTGATTCTTTAAGTAGTTCTATAAGCATTGGTCTTAACATTTCTTTTATTTCATCTTTATTTTTTGATTTTTTCAATAACAATCCTATATCTGTTGCTTCATCTTTTTGTTTAAGATATTCGTCTATGCTTTCGTCATCTAAGAATTGACCGCAGCCCATACACCTTTTTGCACTAGGATCATTCATAATATTACATCTTGGGCATTCTATAGGTTTAAACTTGTTTTTTTCTTCTTCTTCAACTGCAAGCCCATGCATTACTTTATAGGCATTATTTGTTTCATCTCTGCTTGTATGTACATAATCTGCTGCTTCTTTAGATCCTATTTCCCACCCCATGTAATTACAAAGATGTGCTTCTGTAAATTTTTTAGCAAGCTCACTTGCTCTTGAATGTCTAAAATGATGTGGATTAACAGCTCTTGTAATATTCCCGTTTTTATCAATCCATCCAGCACGTTTAGCTGCTTCTTTAATTAGTTTATTAAAATATGAATAACTATTCAAATCGCCTTTAGTTGAATGATTTAAAGAACAGAATAGATAACTATTTTCGTTATCTCTAGTTGGATGGTGTTTTATCCAGTTGTTTATTGCGGGTGCTGAAGAAATAATAGTAATAGTTCTTTCACCTGTTTTTCCAAAAAGTGTTGCATTGGCCCAGGCTTCTTCAGGTTTAAAATCCCTAATTCTCATATTCATTACTTCGCCAATTCTTGCACCGCTTTCATATAGAAAAAGAATAAATGCTTTATCTCTAAGATTGAATGTTGCTTCAGCAAGTTCTTTTATATCATCGGGTTTTAGAATTTCTTTTTTGTATTTTCTTTTATCTTTCTTTTTGATAGTTGAAGAAAGCCAATTTACTTCATTTGGATATTCTTTTTTTCCAAATAATTTCTTTTTTTTCTTATGTGTTTTGTTGTATTCTTCAATTTCTTTGTTTCTAATGTACCTCATTAATCTTTTAGTTACTATTCTATAATCTCTTTTGGTCCATTCTGAAAGATCCTCATTGTTTAGTTTACCTATTAATTTTTCAATATCTGTTTTTGCAAGCTTTGAAAAATCTTTATTATTTATCTTTCTTGAAATTTTAACAAGTGTATAGATATATTTACATTGACGGTCTTGGGTTATTCCTTCTGCTGAAAGTGAATTTACAAAATCTTTAATGGTTTGTTTATTTTTTTTATCAATCCTGCTTTTATTCAAGTAGTTTAAACCAGTTTCTAAAACACGGCCTGTGTAACCTTTTTTCATAAAAACCCCTAATAGTGTAATATTTAGTTGGTAAATAAAGGTTACGGGCCTTTTACCTTTACACAGTAGGCCCGCGGCGGGATTTGAACCCGCCACAGAGGATCCACAGTCCCATATGT
>CAYYOO010000001.1:14435-61744 GCA_964473335.1 uncultured Thermoplasmatales archaeon | reverse complement strand
AATTTAAGTATAAGTATTGTATTACGCAAAAAACTGATTTAATAAATTAAATATAATATAAGTGGTAAAAATGGCAAAAGCAAGAAGTCGAACACAAGCAAGAAAGATCAAAGATCGATGGAAAGCAAAAAAATGGTTTAATATACTAGCACCTGCATCTTTTGATAATGCAACAATAGCTGAGACTCTAACAAGTAATCCAGATCTACTAATTGATAGAGTAACAGAGATCACAATGCAGGATCTGACAAATGATTTTAGAAAATCTCATATTTTATTATATTTTAAAATCCATGAATTAAAGGATGATAATGCTCACACTCAATTTGTAGGCCACTCCTTAACATCAGATTATCTTAGAAGAATGATAAGACGCAGAAGATCAAAGATTGAAGGAGTATATGATGTACAAACCCGTGATGGGGCAAAAATTAGAGTTAAACCCTTTGCTACAACAGATAAAAGAATTCAAAATTCACAAAAACGTGTAGTTAGAGAATCAATGAAAAAAACAATACAAAAAAGAGCTAAGACATCTACACTTTCAGAGTTTATAAAAATAATAATTGAGGGAAAATTAGGTAGCGAGATATATAAAAATTGTAAGAAACTATATCCAGTTAAAAGAGTAGAAATCTTTAAAACACAGGTAAACTCCCAACCTACAAGAGAAATAAAAGAAGAAAAACCAAAGAAGACCGAAGAAAAACCAAAGGAAACCGAGGAAAAAGCTGATAAAACTAAAAAAGACAAAAAAGAAAAAGAAGAAAAGAAAGATGAAAGCAAAGACAAACCAGAAGAACCAAAAGAAGAAGCTAAAGTAGAAAAAGAAGACAAGGAATCAAAGGATAAAAAAGAAGAAAAAACAAAGAAGAAAGAAAAAAAGACAAAAGCCAAAAAAACAACAACTAAAAAGACTGCAACAAAAAAGAAGGCAACTACTAAAAAGAAAAAAGCGGCAAAGAAGAAAACCACAACAAAAAAGAAAACAGCAAAAAAAGAGTAAAACCTCTTTTTTATTATTTTATAAAAATTCATATTTGTTTAAAGTAATTTTTACTACATTCTGCTATTATAGGTTAAGATGGTTTACTGATAGCCTAATTTATTATATTTTGTGAAATTATCAATAAATATTTTTTTAAGGGATTAAATGTAGAAAAGAAAAACATTAAATTGGCTTATATGTTTGGGGAAACGGGGACCATTTTGACTGAAACAAAAAAAATAGTAATAATTGGCTGTGGTGCAGGAGGCGCAACTGCTGCACAGTTTGCAAGAAAAACCAATAGAAAAGCAGAGATAACTATATTTGAAAAAGGTAAATATCCTGAGTATTCAAAATGTGGTCTACCTTATGCAATATCTGGTGAAATACCAGAACTTATGGATTTAATAGAGTTTGATGAAGATTTTTTTAAAAAATCAAAGATCGATTTATTCTTAAATACAACTGTTAAAAAAATAGACAAAGGAAAAAAAATTATAATAGCTGAAAACAAAGATGGAGAGATAAAAAAAGAATATGACTCTTTAATTATTTGTACAGGTTCAGAGCCTTTTATTCCACCAATAAAAAACATAAAAGATGGTAATGATCTTGTTGAAGGTATAAGTGTAGTAAGAACAATTGATGATGCTAAAAGGATAAAATCTTTAGTTAAGAAAAAAGGAAATGCTACAATTGTTGGAGCTGGTTTTATCGGTCTTGAGATGGCTGATAACTTATATAAAATGGGCATGAAGATTACAATTGTCGAGGCTCTATCTGATATTCTTGCAAATGTTTTTGATCCAGATATGGCAAAAATGGTTGCAAAAAAATTTCCAGATGATATTGATATTTACACCGATCATCTTGCTTCTGAAATAAAAAAAGAAAAAGGTAAAATTAAATCTGTTTTAATAAAAAACAAAGAAACAGATGAAGAAAAAGAAATTAGTACTGATCTATTAATAATTGCAACTGGTACAGAAGCAAATATAGGTCTTGCTGAAAAACTTGGTTGCAAGATTGGAAAAACTGGTGGAATAATAGTTGATAATAAGTCTCAGACAAACATCGATGATGTGTATGCGGTTGGTGATTGTACTGAATACTATGACTTTGTTACGAAAAGAAATATATGTGTTGGTCTTGGAAGTATTGTAGTAAGACAGGCAATTGCAGCTGGAGTAAATAGCTCTGGTGGAGAATACAAGTTATTTCATGGATTTCTAAATACCTGTACATCAGATTTTTTTGATGTCGAAGTAGCAGCAGTCGGTGCAAATGAAAATTGTATTGAAAAAGAAAAGATTGTCAGCTCAAAATATAATGGCAAGTCACTTCCTGATTATTATCCAGGTGGAAAACCAATTACAATAAAAGTTACAGCTGATATAACTAGTGAAAAAATAATTGGCGCTCAAGCTATAGGAAATAAAGCAGCAAAGAGAATAAACACTTATGCTGCAGCAATTTTAGGAAGCCTCACTGTAAATGATTTTAAAAAACTTGAAACAGCATACGCACCACCAGTAGCTCCAACACTTGAAGCTGATACCATAGTCTGTGATATACTTGATATGAAACTTTCGAGAAAGAAAAATAAATAGGTTTTTGAAAAATATGAAGATTTTACATACTGCAGATACTCATCTTGGTTTTGCAGCATATAGAAAAGCAAACAAAGAAGGGATAAACCAAAGAGAAATCGATGTCTATAATGCATTTGAAAAATTTGTAGATTATGTTATAAAAGAAAAACCTGATCTTATTTTGCATGCTGGTGATCTATTTGATTCAGTAAGACCAAACAACAGGGCTATAACATTTGCAATAAAACAATTCGTAAGACTTTCAGAAGAAAATATCCCGGTTGTAATGATATCTGGAAACCATGAACATCCCAAACTAAAGGAAACTGGCCATATTTTTAGCATATTTGATCATATCAAAAATATTTATCCTATATATGATGAAAAATATGAAAAATTAGATTTTAAAATCGATAACAAAAAAGTTACAATACATGCAATTCCACAATGTAACTCAAAACAACTATTTGATAAAGAACTAAAAAAACTAAAAAAAGAAAAAAACAGCGATTACAATATATTTATTGCACATGGATCAGTAACAGGCATGCAGGAATTTACAATGAACGAGTTTAATGAACTAGTAATACCAGCTAGGATCCTATCTCGTGATTTTGATTATATCGGACTAGGGCACTTTCATAGACACTCAAAACTTGCAGATAATTCATTTTATAGTGGATCAATTGAAAGACTCACATTTGCCGAAGCAGAAGAAAAAAAAGGATTTTTAAAAATCAATTTGACAAAGGAAGGTCTAAAACACAAATTCATTGAAATTGAAACTAGACCCATGATAGATTCAAAACCAATAAAATGTTCAGAATTAAAAATAGATCAAATAATGAAAAAAATAAAAAAAGAAATCAAAAAAATCGATCCAAAAGAAAAAACAGTAAGAATCACCCTTGATGATATATCACAAAATATCTTTAGAAACCTGGATTTCAGTTCAATAAAAAAAGAATTTAGTGATGCACTGCACTACGAACTAAAAGTAAAAGTCAAAGACAAAAATCCCGAAAAACAAAATTACGCAAGCTCAAAGATAGATGCACTTGTAAATGAATTTACAACCTTTTTAGAATCCCAGGAAATTGAAGATAAAAAAACCCTAACAGATATGGGTATAGGATATATTGAAAAGGTAGAGGCAAAAAAAGAAGGTAAATAATGCTTTTGAAAACACTTACTCTAAAAAACTTTAGAAAATTCAAAAATACAACAATTGATTTTCCAGATGGAGTAACAGGTGTAGTAGGACTTAATGGAGTAGGAAAATCAACAATATTTGAAGCAATAGCATGGGTTTTATATGGGCCAGTTGCAGCAAGAACATCCTCTGAAGAAATAAAACGCCAAGGTGCTGAAACTAGTGAAACATGTAGAGTAGAAATAGAGTTTGTATTTGAAGAAGATAATATCCGCGTAGTAAGAGAGATGAGAGGAAAAAACTTTACATCTCAAGCAACAGCAACAGTAAATGGAAAAGTAGCAGCCACAAGTACAGAAAGTGTAACACGTTTTATAAGGAAAAAACTAGGAATGGATTTTAAATCTTTTTTCACAAGTATCTTTGCAAGACAAAAAGAGCTAAACACACTATCATCTATGAATGCAAGTGAAAGAAGACCACTTATTCTAAGAATGCTTGGAATAGACTCACTTGATGAAATCATAAAAGAAATTAGATCAGATAAAAAAACTAAAGAAAGCTATATTGAACGATTAAATGAAGATCTAACTGATAAAAACGGTAATGATAAAAAAGTGATTTTTGAACATGATTTAAAAAATAAAGAAAAAGAAAAAAAGGAACTAGAAAAAATCATTGAAAATGAAGAGAAAAAAATAAAAAAACTTAAAGAAGGAAAAATTGAAACTGAGAAAAAATACAAAAATAGTAAAAAAGAATATGAAAAATTAAACAAAACTAGAGAAGAACTAAATGATAAAAAAACTCTTTTTGACAATAAAAAAAAGCTAGAAAATGAAATCGAGAAACTAAAAGAAAAAATAAATAAAAGAAAGGAAAACATAGATACTGAGAAAAAGAAATTAAAAGATTTTGAAAAAGTTGAACATGATTTTAAATCTGTTGAGATGCGCCTTGAAGATATAAACAATCATTTAGAAAAACTTGTAAAAAAAATTGAAAAAAATAATGCTTTTTCAGATAGAATAGATAAAGATATTGAAGAATCAAAAGAGAAAAGAAAAAAAATAGAAGAAATCGGTCCTGATGCAAAATGTCCAACTTGCGAAAGGGTTTTATCTGGTCAATATAACGTACTTTTAGATAAATTTGACAAAGACTTAAATGAAAAACAAAAACAAAAAGAAAATTATAAAGAAGAAAACGAATCAATTAAAAAAGAAAAAGAACGAATCAATCGTGAGAAAGAGGCATTAAAAAAGAAGAGAAACTATCTGCAATCAGAACTAAGAAAAAAAGATAAAATCGAAAGCACGTTAGATCATATAAATTCAGAAATCAGAAAAGAAAAAAACGATTATGAAAATAAAAAAAAGATACTTGATGACATTGGAAAAATCGATTTTGATATAAAAGAATTTGAGTCAATTAAGAAAAAAGTAGAAAAAGCTTACAACAATTATCAGGAAATTTTAGAATCTTTTAATAATAAAAAAGATGAACTTTCTAATCTTGCCGTAGCAATTGAGAAAAAACAGGGTGAAAAAAAACTAATAAATCAAAATATCTCAACCATTAAAGAGAAGATAAACACTTTAAAAGATTCAAAAGAGAAAATAAAACAAGAAAAAAATGCATTGAAATATCTCGGACTGCTATCTAATATCATGAGTGATTTTAGAACTTATTTAATATCAAGGATACGTCCTACTCTTTCGTCTTATGCATCTGATTTTTACAGAAGACTAACTGATGGAAAATATAGTGAAATCGAGCTTGATGAGAACTATAATGTCCTTATCTATGATGATGGAGAAAGCTTTGGAATAGAAAGATTCTCTGGTGGTGAAGAGGATCTAGCGAATCTTTGTTTACGTTTGTCAATCTCAGAATTTATAACAGAACGTGCTGGTGGAATTTTCAATTTTATAATTCTTGATGAGATATTCGGATCTCAGGATAATATACGCCGTCAAAATATTATGAAAGCATTAAACGCTCTTTCATCAAAGTTCAGACAAATTTTTATTATCACCCATGTTGATGAAATAAAAAACTATGTAGAAAATATAATACAAGTGACAGAAAAAGAAGATGGGGCTAGTAGTTTAAAGATCGAATAATTGTTTATTTTCTACCAAATCTTAATTTCTTTTTCTTCTTTTCTGGTTTATTATCTTGAGGATTGTTATCCATTGGTTTTTCAACGTCTATGTCATTTGTGTTTGGATCATTTTCATAAGAAGTTTCATTTGGGTTTACACCTGCTACTGGTGGGGTTTGGGTAAATAATCTATCAAACATGTCTTTTTTGTTTTGATACCAGTTTTCCCATTCTTTGTTTTCTTTTTGTAATTTTTTGCATTCGTTATCAGTATCTTCATATAATTGATATAATTTAGTCAAACGTTCTTTTTCTTTTTCATATTCTGCATTTATCTGTTCATATTTTTCTTTGTATTCTTTATAATCTTCCATTTGACTGTATTGATCTAATTTTTCATTTAATTGCTCTATTTGATTGTTCTTTTCATCATTTAAATTTCTAAGTTCTTGTAATTGCGCTTCAAGATTTTCTCTTACTTTTTTTGATTCATCAATTTGCTGTTGGTATTGGTCAAATTCTTGAGCTTTATCTTTATTTTCTTCAAGCTTCTGATTCAAGGTGCTAATTCTAGCTGTAAGGTCTTCTTCAAGTTGTTTTTTTGATGCTTCCATGTTTTTTAATTTTTCTTCGTATTCTGCTACTTTTTTCTCTGTTGTGCTTAGTTCTTCTTCTTGATTTTTATAGGCGTCCCAGAGTTTTACCAGTCTTTCTTTTTCTTTTTCTAGTTCGGCACTATACTTTTTTGCGCCTTCAGACGCTTCCATTTTTTGCCTTTCTGCTTTTTGAATCTTATCTTCAAAATGCTCAAGAACCCCATTTATCTCATCAATATTTTCAACATGAAGCATGTTTTGTATCCTTTCTAGGTCTTGTGTACTTTTAGAAAAAGACTGCTTAATATTATCAATTTCATCTGTAACAGTCATTAATTTTTTTCTGAGTGAATCCAAATTCCCCATATCTTCCACTATTTTTTCTTCTGTCATAAACAATTATGCCTCCCGAGTAAATTACGGAAATAATAATATCTTTGTTGCTATTTAAGGATTTTCATAAAATAAAGTATATTCAAAACAAATTTTTTTTATAATGTGCTAAAAAATAAAACACCATTAAACTAATAAACTATTATATTGATACAATATTTGAAAAATAAACCTAGTTTCTAGGAGGTAAATTTGGATGGGATTATTTGGTAGAGGAAAGCTTTCATCAATTCTCAATAAGATTTTTGGTAAAAAACAAGCAAAGATAGGAATATATGGACCGCCTAATGTTGGAAAGACCACGCTTGCAAATAGAATTTTAAGGGATTGGACCGGCGATATCATGGGTAGCGTATCTGAAGTTCCCCATGAGACACGCAGGGCTAAATGGAAAAAAGATGTAAAAATAGAAAATGGAAAATCATCACTATTTATGGATATTGTTGATACACCCGGGATATCAACAAAGGTGGATTTTAAGGAATTTATGAATACCTTTGGACTTACAAAAACTGAATCAAAGAGAC
This sequence comes from uncultured Thermoplasmatales archaeon, assembly GCA_964473335.1. Taxonomy (GTDB): domain Archaea; phylum Thermoplasmatota; class E2; order DHVEG-1; family DHVEG-1; genus CAYZTD01. The sequence continues at coordinate 54,388 of CAYYOO010000001.1, read as the reverse complement.
GTGCTAAAGAAGCTACAGAAGGTGTTATCGAATCAATAAAATGGTTAGAAGATATTGATGGAGTAGTTCTTGTAATGGACTCAACTAAAGATCCTTTCACACAGGTAAATGTAACGATTCTAGGTAATCTTGAAGCAAGGAACTTGCCTGTTTTAATTGCAGCTAATAAGATTGATCGAGAAGAATCAAGTCCTGCAACATTAAAGTCAGCATTCCCGCAGCATCCAGTGATACCAATAAGTGCTCTTACTGGTTACAACTCAGATAACTTATATTCAACAATGGTCAAACATTTTAGAAAAAACCGCAAAAAGAAAGGGAGGTAATATGATGGCAAAGAAAAAAAACAATGGAATATCTTTTAATCTTGTATCTAAAAATAAACTTGATACTTTTAGTGAAGATGAAAAACTAAAGTTTATTATAAAAGAAGTTAAAAAAGGAAATATACTTGTTTTGGAGCACGGCCTAACACCAATTGAGCAAGCCAGTCTTATTGAAAAAACAATGAAAGAAATCAAGCAAGATACATTCATTGGCGTGGAGATGGAAGGATATGGTGAAGAATCAATTTCTTTTATCAGAAAGATTTTAGGTTTAACAAATAAACCACGTATGACTCTAATTGGGCCTGCAGACCTTCTAAAAATGGTTAAAAAAGATAATGATATGATTCAAACCAAAATCATTGCTGGAAAAGGAGCAAATTAAAAAATGCCTCATCAATGTCTAAAATGCGGACATACGTTTGAGGAAGGCTCCCCCCAACTCCTTAAGGGATGCCCAGAATGTGGTGGAAATAGATTTTTTTATACAAAAGAACCTCTTGATGAAAATCAAAGAGCAGATATCACAAAAAAAGTTGGTAAAGATGTTAATGAAAAAATAATGCAATTGCTTGAAGGAAATAAAGACTTAATAGACGGATCAGGTGAATGGGCAAAAATTAAACCAAAGGATGTTAAAAAGGCATTTAAAAAACAAATCAACGAAAAAATTAAACCTGAAAGTAAAGAAAACATTGACATAATAATTGACGAAAGTTATAGGCGCGAATCGTTAGACAAAGCTCAATCTGAAATTGACGAATCAATGTATCCTGAAACAATTGATATTGAAAAATCAGGTAAATACAAAATCGATCTCAAGGGTTTACTTGAGGATGAACCAATTATCATCCAAAAGGACGGATCATATACAATTCATCTCCCATCTGTTTTTAAAAAATTAAATGAGAAAAAGGATTAGATAATATTTTTCTTCATGCATTACTTTATTATGCTTTCTTCTTTATTATTCTGCATTAAAGAAAAGCTTATTTCATCTCCTGAAATAGTCATTTCTTTACTTCCGTCTAGAACAGCATATTGTGCTACAGCTCTAAAGTAATATGGCTCATATGGTATAAGTCCGTTTATTTCTCCCTCAAAGTAAATTGTTTTTGCAATAGATTTTTTATTAATATCCTCATGCTTAATTTGATACTCGTATTCACTGATTTTTTCATGTGGTTCATTATCATAAACGAAATATAGTTTTATTAATGGATATCCTTCATATTTTTCTGGCGCTACACCTTTAAGTACTGCTCCATTTTTAAAAGATCCATGTTCCCAACCTACTGTTTCGACTGTGTCAATGCATCCTGATAGGATTAAGGTTGTTCCCAGTAATAATAAAGTTAATAAAATTGCTGTTTTTACCTTTCTTTTCATGTTCATTCACTGTCGATGATTATGCAGAAATAATATATAAGTATTTCCATATAAATATAATAAATAAAAATTAAAAAAAGTTAATGATTATTTTTTTAAGTTTTTATGAAGTTTTACAACAGATTCAACTGCTGATTTTGCCCTTTCTATTCTCTCTTCAGCTTGAAGTCTTGTCATCCCCGGCCCAGAAATTCCTAGGCCTACTGGTTTATCATAGTCAAGTGCTAGATCAGCTATTTTTCTTGCTGCATGAGAAATAACTAGTTCATCATGCTCGGTTTCACCTTCTATCACACAACCTAAAGCAACAACTCCATCAATTGATTTTTCTTTCAAGAGTTTCTTTATTCCTAGTCCCATATCAAAAACACCTGGAACCTTGACAACTTTAGTTATCTCTGCCCCGAGAAAATCTGCATGTTCCTTTGCACGTTCCAGCATCATCATTGTGATGTCGTAGTTGAACTCTGATACTACAGCTCCAATTTTTATTTTATTTTTAACCATATTTTTTCACGTCCTTATGTTTTTAGTGATCCTGCATCCTCATATCCTTCCCTTAGACCCTTACCTGCCATTTTTTCCAGGTTTTTTGGGTTAAAAAGTAAATCCAAACAATTTATTGCATGTTCTCTTGCTCTTCTGTCTGAAAGCCAAGCAAGTTCTTTTTCATCATTTGCTTCATCTTCATGGACAAAAACTTCGAGGATATGTTTATTGCTCATTAGTTGAACTTGAATTAAACCTGTACTTGCTTCATGAGCGCATTGTTTATCAATGGGTTCTTTACCAGGCATCCCAAGTGCAATAACTATATCACATTCTTTTTCATCAAAAAGTTTTTTACTTGCAACTGGTAGATCCTTTATACCCGGGACAGTGTAACGGATTATTTTAAAACCGGTATTATTTGACTTTAGTTCATCTATTGCAGATTTTGCCATATCATATCTTGCAAAAGTTGTATCTACAATACCAATTTTTATCATCTATTTTCAATCCTCTCTATACTTTTTTGTATTTCATAGGCTGAAATAATTTTACTAATAATTCTTCTGGTTCCTTCAAGATCACTTCCGCCTTTATACTCAGATAGCCTTACTAATTTTGCATTAATATTTCTTTTTTTGAGTTCATCTTTAATCTTTTTTTCATCATGTATTTGGTCGTAACCTATTGCGATAATATCTGGTTTGATTTCCTCGACAATCTCATACATGTCATCTTCATGACCAAGAATCGATTTGTCAACCACTTCAAGTTCATCTACGAGTTTTACCCTGATACTTTCTGGGTTTATTGGCTCATGTTTTAGTTTTCTAACAGTTTTATCTGTTGCAACTACAACTATTAATTTATCTCCTAGCTTTTTTGCTTTTTTAAGATAATAGATATGACCTAGATGTAATATATCAAAAGTTCCTGAAGCCATTACTTTGACCATTTTTCCCACGCTCTAATAATATCTTTTCCTTCTAGAAAAACTAAATTGTTTTTTTCTGCATATTCTATTGCCTTTTCTTTGGAGAGCGCTCTACCATTATCTCCAATCATTTCACATCCGCTGCCTGATTCTGGTAAATCAGCCATTTTCATCATACTGATAACAAGTTCAGTATGCCCCTTGCGTTTTTTTAAGAGCTTTTCAGATGCAATACATATTGGTATGTGTCCCGGGGTGCGGAATTCTTTTCCAAACAATTTTTTTGAATTATTTTCTTCTTTAACTTTTTCTATTAATTGTGAAAACTTTGTCATTGTTAGACTTCTATCATTGTCAGTTATTCCTGTATATGTATCACGATGGTTTATGTATAGTGAAAAGGAAGATTTTGTGTCGTATGGTATATCATTTGCAACTAGTTCCTTTAAAACAGGATATTTGTGATCGATATTAGAAAACATATCAGATAAAAATGGAAGATTTAATTCGTCTGCAATCTCTTTTGAGGTCATCAAAAATATCAAACCTCCTCCATCTTTTCTCATTGTTCTGATTGAATTTGGATTTACAAATTTTGATGAAATAACTAGATCGGTTTCCCCTTCTCTTTTGTCATCATCATATATCAAAATGAATTTTCCTTTTTTGAGATCATCTATTGCTTTCTGAACTTTGTTTATTGGCTCACCTGTGATTAGGAAAAACCCCCATTAAAATAAATTTTGGGTTACTACTCAGAAATAGGTTGAACTGTTTTGGGTTTGTCTTTTGTATTAAGATGTCTTGTAATATATCCAGCTATTCGGTTTCTAAGAACTTTACTAGATACATCACTAAGCTCTTGTACTTTTGATTTATTATGTTGAAAATCATCTTTTTTAAATTGTTCAGGATACCTGTTAGTTAGTTCCATTGCAATATTTTTTATAAATGTTGGTCGTATATTTCCCAGTATATCACCCATATATTTTAAGGAACCGGAATATCATTTTCTTATATATAAACACTTTGGAAACAAAATAACCAATTTTTTAAAGCATAATATATAAATAATTAAAAAAGATTTAATATAAGTAACATATTAATATATAATAAAGGAGGCAACAAACTATGCCTGTTGAATATGAAGAATATAATGGTAATCCTGTAGTAGTGCTAAAAAGAGATGAAAACGATGCTTATCCCTTTAGATTTGGATTGAGGAAAGCACAATTGATTGTAGAAAATATAGATGAAATAAAAAAATTTGTTAAAGATAATAAATAAGTGAGTTTTCATTCTACAATAGCTTATTAAATTTGTTGTAGCAATAAAAAATATATACAACATTTTATCTATTTCTTTTGTTATTAACATGGGAGGCTAGGTTTTATCACACGAAAAAAATCTTCATTGAAATCGATTGCTGGAAAAAAAATCGTTGATTTTGAAGAATTTGCGGTACACAGCAATATTCTAAGAAAATTAGCTTCAATGATATATAGTTCTGAGCTCTATCAGTTTTTTTCAAGAAAAATTACTGAGTTCAAAGACTTAAAAATACTAGAAGAGGCAAAAAAGAATAAAACACCTGAACATGTCGCAATTATTATGGATGGAAATCGGCGTTTTGCCGAAGGCCTTGGGCTGTCCTCAACAGCAGGTCATAGATTTGGGACACATAAACTTGAAGAAGTATTAGATTGGTGTTTCGAATTAAAAATCAAAAACTTAACTGTTTATGCATTTTCTACAGAAAATTTCAAGAGAAACAATCAAGAAGTTAAATTGTTAATGGATCTATGTAAAAAAGAATTGGATCAGGCTGCAAACGATTCAAGACTGCATAAAAACAGAGTAAAGGTCAGGGTTATTGGAAATCTAGATTATTTACCAGATCAGATAAAAAATTCAGCACATAATGTCATGAACAAAACAAAAGATTACAATAATTACTCATTTAATATAGCTCTTGCATATGGCGGGAGAGAAGAAATATTACAAGCAATACAAAAAATAGCTGAAGATGTTAAAAAAGGAAAAATTTCTGTTAGCGATATCAAAGAAGAAATAGTATCAAAATATCTTTACACAAATGGAATACCTGATCCTGATATTATACTTAGAACCTCTGGTGAAGAGAGAATATCAAATTTTTTGCTTTGGCAGCTTGCGTATTCAGAACTATATTTTTCAGATGTATTTTGGCCTGCCTTTCAAAAGAGAGATTTTTTAAAAGCCATCAGAACCTATCAACGAAGAAATAGAAGATATGGAAAATAAGGTTATTCTTCATTTTTTTCCATTTGTTCAATATCTTTTGCGATATCATCTAATTTTATAAATTGTAAATTTAAGAAATGCAGAATTATACCTATTGCAAATGATATTATTGATAATGCGACTAAAGTTTCAAAAATGTTATTCAGTATAAAAGCAAGTATTAGAAATATTATCCCTATTATAAAACACAATTTTGATATAATGCCTGTTTTGAAATCATGTTTTGTTGAGAAATATTTCATTTTAAACATGTCTTCTTCTTTAACTTGGTGAAGTTTCACCTGAAACATTCAAAGAATTTTGAACTTTACTTTGCAACTCATTTAGTTTTTCTTTGGTTCTGCCTTCTTGTTTTGTAAGAGTTTCCTTTCTTACCTCTAATGACTCTTTATCTGATTTTAGTTCTTTTATAATTGCTTTTTTTCCTTTTGTTTTGATAAGAACAGATCCTACGCTTTTAAATATTGGTGTTTTTTCATCTGTTTTTTCAAGTTCAGTTAATGCTTCTTCAGTTTCATTTAATCTCATTTCGACCTGTTGTTTTTGCTGCATCAGCATTTGAAGTTGTGTTCTCATTTGTTGTAATCTATTGATTTGGTCTTGTATTTGTTTCGACATTTCTACATCAGCCATTTTATGATCTCCTTAATTTTTTTGGTAATAAAGATTGTGCTTATTAAAAGTATTGGCAAATTTTTTATTTTGTTAGTACAAAAAATTACAATATTATTTTCTAGATTTCTTTAATAAATCGTCTTTATTTAATTTGATTTATTTAATATCCATTATTATATAATATAAATGGAAAATATTAAATAATAAGATGTAAATATACTATGGTAAGTCAAATTATATAAATTGGGGGATAAAAATAATGAAGAAAAATGATAAAATAGTTGTAGTACTTGGAGTTATAATTTTAGTTTTAGCTTCAATAGGTATTTGGTTCTATGATTATGAAGAAAAAACAAATGTACAAGCGGATATGGAAGAATTTTTTGAAGTAAAAGGCGAATATAAAGAACTCTTAAATGTTAATAGTATCACTGTGTCAGATACAGATCCGTTTTATCCATTAATTGCATCGCCATTAGCAGTCAATTATGACAGTAATGGTGAACAAAATGTAGTACCTTTATATATTAAAGATTATAATGATCCATCAGATTCTGTTGTTAGACTTCAGTATAAATATCTTGATCATTACAGGCCAATCTCTTTTAATGAAGAAGATTATGGTTCTGCAGAGAATCTTTCTTTATTTATTGCTGAAAACTATTGGGAGAAAAGCAGTGCAGCTATGATAATAGAGGATAGCATGGATGGGTATATTTTAGGTGTTAATGCAGTACCTATGGCTTCTTATCTTAGCATTCCTGTTATTGTTACAGATGAAATAAATGAAGAAATTAAACAGGTATTAAGTAATTTAGAAGTTAAAAAATTGATTGTATGTGGAGATAATATTAAAGGATTTGAAGAGTCATACAGTTTTCTTAAATTCAATGATGTTGATGAAATTGTAGAAGAATCCTTAAATCTTGTAACAAATATTTTTGGAAAGAATGATTATATAACAATTACAAATCCAATGGATGCTTTTGAACCAGAGGTTCTTGATGAAGAAATCGTTCTATACGAAGAAGGTGTATTAAAAAACACTGGTAATCCACTTCCTTCTCATCTATTAGATGCTCTAAAAGGGCAATCAGCTGGTAAAATTAGACACTCATTTGAAATACCTGAAGACTACAAGTATGCTAGGGTAAATTTAGATATAATAAATCTTGAAGATGAAAGATACGTAGAAGATTTTGGAGATAGTTTGGCATTAGGAGGCCAACTTACTGGTTATATGCGAACATCGGCATACCCTGCTAAAAGAAATGAAAATGGGGATATTATTAGAGACAGATTACATTTCGAAACAGTTTTTTATGATATGGCGGGAGAAAAATTATCATTTAGTTTATCACCTACTTATCATTTACTTGATTCAGCAAAATATGAAGTTAAGATAACCGTGGAAGAGATTAGTAATCCATATACACCAATGATGGAAAAATTCTCATCAATAGCTCCATATTTAACTGCTTATCACAAAGGAATTATTTTTGCTAAACCAGATTTTGCTTTCGCTCCAACTGATGAAGTGAAATATAATGGAAAAACTATCCCTGGAAATACTCAAGTTTTTTACAATCCAAAATTAATCCCAGTTGTTAATAAGCATGTTTATGAAAATATCCACAAACCGATAAATAATCTTTTAGCAAAAATAAAAAATGTTGATATCTCCGAAACTGTAGAATATTTGCAGGAGGACTGTTATGCATCTCCAATTAATGTATGTTTATTGGGCGACACTATAATGTTACCTCAATATTATTATAGGAGTCCTCATAGCGATCCTTTTGATCATCCTGCAAGTGGAAATTATGGTACTAATTGCCCTAGTGATTTTATTTATGGAAATGTTGATCCTGAGATCTACTCGATGCAGCCATACAATGATGATGATCTGGAGGATGATTTGTATACTGACTTTCCAAAAGCAGAAAATATTGTGGGTAGGATAACTGGTTGGGATACTCAGGATGCTAGTGCTCTTATATTAAGAACAATTTTTTATGATGAAATAATAGATGACTTTGGTGATTGGAAGGATAATGCAGCAGTTTTAGCTGGAGCTGGTGCAGAAGTTCAAAGACTGCCCATATTTAATGGTATACAAAACCTTCTTGGTAAAACAGAACCTATGAAGTTTCCAACAGGAGAAAAATATTTCCTAGTACAAAGAATTCTAAAAAACTTTGAAGAAGGAGGTTTTGACGGAGAGAGCGCTATGCGCTCGCAGGCACAAAGGGAAGGTTATACAACCCAGCAGTTGCTGGAGATTAAAAAAGATGGCCTTCTCAATCGTTTGTTGTTCCCGTTTTGGTCAGCCAAGATACGTCAGGGCATAGGAAACTCAGATTCTATTAAAGATCCAGATTGGTGGAAGGAGGTTCTATTTGGTGATTCATCAGATCTTGTTATTGGTGGAGAACTCGAGAAGAACAGTAATCTAATCATATCTGATTCTCACGCAATTTGGTTTACAAAAGAGTATGGTGATATATTAATGGATAGTGTGGGTATACCGGTTCTTTATCCACTTGTCGCTAGATATCTGCAGCAAACTATGTTGAGAACACCATTGGCTAATAAAGGAGCTTTTACTGTTAGAGATGTTTCTAATGTTGAGATGGGCCCATCAGTTATGCTTGTTGAAGGATGCGGTTCAGGTAAAATAGATGGATTACTTCCAGAAAACTTCCTAGCAAATGCATATCTTCATGCTGGTGTAAACTCTTATGTTTCTCCAACAACATTTTCGGCTTTTTATGGTGCATTAGAGCCCCGACCAGATTTTAATGGAGGAGTAGGATTTGGAATAGCTGGATATCTTAAGGCAAAATTAGATGCTAGAAAAGGTATCTATCCAGAGGTTAACTTCAATCAATTCAACTTTGAGGAAACAATGAACAGATTATTTGAAGACGATGCAACAATTGGTCATGCTCTTAGAGATGCAAAGAATCTTTATCTGGAGGAATGTTTTGATAAAAAATTCAGATGGAGACCAGTACTTCAGATGTCTATGTCCTTACCTGAAGAATTAAGAGATTCAATTCTTGAAAGCCAGGGTAGTTCTAGTTCTGGCGGTAGCGGTATGGGAAATTTCCCGGTTGAAAAATACTGTACGATATATCAGCTAAATCTTTTAGGAGATCCAGCATTCAACCCATATGAACCTTGTAACAGAGGTTAAAAAATACCTCTCTTACTTTTTTTATAAAAAATATCTCTTTTAATAATATTTTCAAAGTTATATCACCTGAATTTAAAAACTATTTTGTTATTAAAAATGTGCCTAATAAAAATTATAAAAAAAATGTTAAAGATGGTTTATTCATAACCACCTATTTTAAGAGAAGGATCACCTAATAAAGCCCACTGCTGTACGCTTTTTGGGTGCCCTGCTTCAAAGTCGCTCATATCATGGGTTTGTATATATGTATTTATGGCCTGTGAATGAGCATCCCCTAAGAAAGTTTGATTGTGTTCACCGTATTGTCTGAAAAATTCTATTGTGATCCAACCATCTCCGCCACCTACTGTCAATTCTTTTCCAGGCATACCATAACCAAGGCCAGTGTTACCTATACTTGCAATTGATCCACCATTCGGATTTCTTACAAGACGCCAGTTAAAACACTCTGGTACAGCAGTTCCATGGCACCACATATATAAATTGTCAAACAGGTGAAGATTTTTAAAGATGTATTGAAAGCCTTCTAAAAATCCTGGTATCATAGACACATTAAATTGGCTGTTATGACATCCTCCAACTACTGTTACAGGTAGCCTTTCACCGTTTGATAAAGTATCCATAGGATAAGGTGGCATAAGGTTGCTAAGTTTTCTTTGGCCGATAAATAATCCTCCAACGTTAAATAGGCTGATTTGTGTGACCTGAAGACCAGTTACACTTGCAGGGCCTCTGTTACCAGGGACTCCAGGATAATGATCAGCCCATACATTGGGGCTTCCATGGCCTGAGAAAAATAAAAAGCCAGCACCATCATTAATTGCATTAATTACATCATCCCGGCCTGTAAATCTTCCATTTGAAGTCCAAACAATATCTCTTTCAAATTCACTTGGCATATAATAAAGTGCTCCGCCTCTTCCAAGAAGTGATTTTTCACCAGTGGTCCATTCACCTTCATAATACATTTCAGTATCATTTTTCCATTCTGAAAAAATTGTCTCCCCGTATTCGTCTTCTATCCATATATGGATATCTGTAAGGTTCCCATAAGGACGCGGATCATATGACTTACCACGAATAGTTAAAACTCCATCCACATAGCTAATATTTGCCCATGGGTTAAAGCCGTTACAATATGCTTTTCCTTCACCCGGCGTATAAGTCTTATCATTATATCCTAAAACATCACCAGGTGAAATAGAAACGATTTCAGTGATTGGTGGCGCGGGGTAGCCATCATCTAAAGCAGGATTAAGATGATCATCATGGTTAAATGTAATAGATGTTTCTTTAGTGCGATCAACTGTGATATGTATTGTATCTTTTGGTCCTACTTCACCATCATCATTTACACTTCGCCCATAAATTGTGTATTCTCCTTTCAAACCTTTTGTATTCCAAGTAATATTGAAATCATCTTGGTCTAAAAAGCCATCACCTGAAACAACTGTCATTTTGTTAAACCAGTCGCCTTTAGAGCTAGTTTCATAATTTATTATTTTATCAACTACTGTTTTTACTTCCTTTATATTCCTACAGGCAAGTCTTCCGACATAAACATCAGGCACCATATCAATACCTAGATCATCCTCAATATCTTTATTTGGATGCCCCCAGGCAGCAAAAGTTCCGTCCTCATTTGGATCCCAGCTTGAAAAATTATCTTCAGTATCATAAACATCAGCATAATAAAGATCACTTATTACGCCAGGGTCAAATATTTGTTCTGCAGAATTCAATGGATATTTTGGTTTATCATACAGATTTGTATACCTTACAGGTAAATACCATCCACTTACACCCTTGTTTTTATTGTCTCTCGGCTTAGCATATAACTGGTTTTTTAGGCCACCTACTAAAAGCACATATTTAATTTCATGTTCATCTATTGCATATTTTATAAATTTCTTGATTTGTTCAGGTTCATCAACCCCTTCATATTCACTATATATTTCTTCAGTGGTTTTAATGAATGTCTCGATACCAACATCTTTTTTGTGTTCTCTAAGATCTGTTAAGTATCTCTTAAAAATATTTGGGGTGATGATCACCATATCTTTATTTACCTCTGTTTTTTCCAAGTTTAGTTCATTATCAATCTTACTTTCATAAGTGACTTTGATAGTGGCGCTATCAAAAACATTTAAAATATTGTCTGAAGGAATATATCTCACAGGATACAAATCAACTATTACAAATGTTACTCTTTTATTTTCACTATTTAGACCACATCTTATATCATAATTAAAAGTTTTTTCCGGGTAAGGAATGCTACTTTCATATATGCTGTTATCTTTAATTTTTATTGTGTCTGCACTTGTTGTTGCAATAGTAAGCGGTATCATATATGGACTAGGGCTAATCTCTTTTGAAATCTTTTTCTCTTTTATCTCTCCAGTTACTACTTCTACATTAATATTTTTTGCATCAAATGGCATCTCAATTGTTTTTACAATTTTTGGAAGCATTGGTTTACCAGGTGATGTAATATATTCAGATGATTCTTCTATGTTAACTTCCAGATATTCTTTATTATCTTTTTCATTTATTTTCAATTCTTTAAAAACAAGGTTTTCCTCACAAGTTTGGATATTAATATTTTTGTCTTCATCTTCTATTCCAATCGCTGAAAAACTGCCTAACATTAAAAAAACTACTAAAATTGTTGCAATTATTTTTTTCATTTTTCAACCCCCTTATTACAAATATGTTAAGGTTAAGTGAATATAAATGTTTTTATTATTTATTTGTTTTTATATATAAGATTTGTTATCATAATAACAAAAATGTAAAAATTGTTATTTTAGTAACACACTATTAAAATAGATATACTCATTATACTAATATATGTTGATCAAACGAGAAAAACTAAGATTTTTAACATTATCTATTTTTACGGTAGTTGTATGATTACAATTTTTTTTATTACGCTATGATTTTTATATGAAACAAATGTTTACGAATATTTATTTCTCTTTTTTGTTTTTACTATTTCTTCGAAGTTTTATGTTATGATAGATATTTTTTTTAATGAAATATCTGTTTTAAATTTATCCCAAAATATTCCAACTAGTATGCCTACAACTAGCCAAGTGATTAATCTTACAGATATATTAGCTAAATAATTTTGCATACTGCTAATAAGTTCAGTATATCCAAACCCCACTGATAATATAAGCCAAGCTATGAGAGCAAGTATGATTCCTTTAATAACACTTGTTGATCCAGGAATCCATTTGTAAATTATGGCATATATTGAAGTAAAAATTGTTACAGTTACTAATCCGATAAGAATTCCAATTCCAGTTGTTACAAGGTAAATAATTAAAATTATTAAAAATCCATTTTGATAGGTTCCCATTTCATAAACTGAAGGGTATGTATCTGTCAAAAATATAATCATTATTGTAAGTGGTATCGCAGATATTATGCCGTTTATAATTCCTGAAACTACCCCGGTCTTAACCACTCTTTTAAAATCAATCATAAACTTCTTTCTTCCAATAAAACCTTTAATTCGTGTAATTTAAAGAATCATTTAAATAACTTTTGACCTATTATACTAATAATACATGGTAAAAAAAGATATCTCTATTGGTTTGATAATCAAGAATTCAATTAAATCAATAATCCAAGATCCAGGATATATACTAATTTATTTGTTACCTTTGATTATCTCTATTTTTGCTATGATTCACATGTGGATTGCGGTTGGTGCTGATTTAACAAATATTATTCAAAAGCAAAATTATCAAACAGGCAATTTTCAAGATATCTTATTCACAATGATGGTTTTGGGTTTTATATATGTATTACTTAGTTTTATTGTAGCTACAATATCCCTTGGTGGTTTAATAAAAAAGGTAGTAATTCAAGAAAAAGGAAAGAAAATGAGTTTCAATGATGCATTTCGCTCTGGTTTAGAGACTTTCCCTCGTTTATTCGTATCAAATATTTTAGGTACATTACTGATAGCTGTTCCAATTTTTGGGATATTAGGTTTTGTGTTTTTTGCTACTACATTTCAATTGTTATGTCTATCTATGTTGGTTGCTATCATTCTATTCTTTCCATTGATTTATATTGCTATTCGTTTTTCTTTTTTTGCTCAGATATGTATAATAGATGAATTGAAACCTATTGCTTGTTTTAAAAAAAGCTGGAGTGTTACAAAAGGAAAGGTTATATCGATTTTTGTTTTTATTTTAATATTGATATCGATATTAATTGCTATTACAATACCCTTTATGATACTAAATGACATCGGTGTTGATTATATGTCTACAATTGGAAACATTATAAACATAATTTTCTTTGGTCCTTTATATGGTATAGCTTTTACACTTTTTTATATTAGAATATTAAAGAAAGAAAAACCTAAAAAAACTATTTAATTTTTTTTTAGACGATATGATATCATAAATCAAGGCAAGAATAATGTAAAAATTTTTAAATAATATAGTCTTATAAGATAAAATCTAACATGACGATTAAATCTAAAAAAATTATTGTAATTTACATAACCGTTTTATTGATAATTATCTCAAATATTTCCTTAATGACAAATATAAATGCAGAAGCATTTGAAGCCCCTGCAGTTAAAATAAATATAGAGCCTTATACTACAATCTACGAAGGAGACATAATTGATTGTAATATCACAGGTATTGAATCTGTTAAATACTGGACGATAAATAATCTAACAAAACATTATACTTTTCATAACGACAACCCTGTTATTTTTGACCCTGAGCCAACACCACTTGAAGATAACTATGTTGATTTTACTGTTTATGTTCAAAACCAGTTTGGAAATAGCTCCGATACTGTTAAACTAAAGATTAAACGAATATATTTTGGTGATATTCATTGGCACTCATTACTCTGTGATGGTAAAAACCCACTAGACGTCATGTATAGTAATGCTATTATTGATAACTATCTTGATTTTGCCGCCTATAGCGGTCATGCAGAAAGACTAGACACAGGGTTTTTTAATCACTATTGGGCTAGAGATAAAAATCAAGATATTGAGTTACTGGCTTTAGAAGGAGTTTTAGACCAAACTTTTAATGTAAAAGAGTGGGATATTGTAAAAAATACAGCAATAGAATATTATGATCCAGGAAATTTTACTACTTTACTAGGTTTTGAATGTTCTCAAAGTGAATATCATCCTGGTGGTTGGCCATGGTCACCATTTGGACATGAAGACCGAAGTCATATCAATTTTTATTACAAAGATGTTTATGCAGATGCAAAAGATTATGGGTCCTTAGAAAAATTTACTTTTGATGATATATTTGAGGCTATGGCAAAAGAATGGGATAAGGGAAATTTTAATGTAGGGTATCCACACCATCCATTAGGCCAAATAAATTTTTTCAACTCAAAGATAAGTTTTGCATGCAATTGGAGTTTTCTTGCAGAAAATATAAAAAATACAGAAGATAGAGATAAAGTGATCAGAGGTGCTGAAGTATATAGTAATTGGGGTCAGGCAATAGGCAAATTTTCTGGCTTGCCAATAACTAATCCATATGGCAATCCAATCAATCAAAAGGATACATGGGTTGAAAATGCTATGTGGGAATGGAGTGAAAACCTTAAAGGTAGAAAGTTTGTTATGATGGCCTCTAGTGATACACATAAAGAAACACGACCAGGGGGATCAAATATGCAGATACAGAATCATCCATCAGGTGTTATCGCTGCTTATTCTGTTCACAATAAAAGAAGTGAAATATGGGATGCAATGAATAATTGCAGTACTTATGGTACGCAAATTTTGAAGATTAGAACAAATGTCCGTTTCGATGGAAAGATGGCATATGGATCATGGATAAATTGTACATCTCCATTGGAGATTCAAATTACTGCACATTCAACGTTTCCAGGTCTTGATAGTAGTGGAAAAAATATGTGTCCATATGGATATTCGTCAGATGAATTAGATTATCCAATTAAAGATATTTGGCTTGTTAAAAAAGATCGTGATCGTGGGAGGCCATGGTGTAAAATAATAGGGCATTCAACACCTAACTCCAACATGGCTGTAATTAATTTTACAGATTCTGATGTTCAACCAAATGACTTTTATTATGTAGCAATACTGCAGCAAGGACAAGCATTTGAACCCGCAAAAAACAATATTTCACCTAATCTAAGTGATGACATGGCCTTTTTAGGAACATCATTTTCATCAATTAGCTCAGGTGGGCCTTTTAATATCATAGGTTATGGAAGCGTTCTTGTCAAAAAATTTAACCAAGTTTTTTCTGATTTGACATCTTTATTTAAAGAAGAAAATGATAAATCTGGAAACGAATATATGGCCTTTATAGGTCCTGTGTTTATTGATAATGTATCATAAAAAATAAAGAAGTTTTATACATCTTTAATTTGTATTAACTCAACTTTGGCAATACCCTTTTGAATAGTTGTAAATAAAATATAATCAAAACTATTAAAATCTTTTATAACAACGGTTTGCTTTCCACTTCCATTATATGGAAAAAATCCTCCTGAGATAGTGACATTTTCTCTAATAGGTAATGTGTGTAACTCTTTGCCATATTTATAAAACAAAATATTTTCTCCATTTAGAGTGATTATTAAATCATTTCCATCAGTGTATGTTGAATAATTAGATAAAAAACCTTGATTTGCGTTATCTACCACGAATTGACTAACAGGAAATAAATTCCAACTATTATCCGGGTATTTCAAATAAAGTAATGCTTTTAATGAATAAGGCGGTATTCCTGCGGAATAACCAGTCCCTTTTACTCCACCGAAACTAGGAATCACATAAACTGTAGCATTATTTGGTATGCTTTCAAAAGCATCTATTACACTTGATACAATGTCTTTTTTTGTTTCAGAGCTGACTTCATAATTAGAATATGATGTAAACATGGGGGCGATAATAACTGAAAAAACAAGAAAGACTGCTAATATCCATTTTTTATAATCCTTTTTAAATGATTTGTTCTTTTTAATCAAAATATAAGATATCAATATAGATATTGGGGCGATGGTGAAATAGCTATAATATATTGCATATCTACCATAAAAAAGGAAAAAAGATAAATAAAAAACAATCCACAAGATCAAAAAATCATAATTATTAAATTTTCTATTTAAATATCCTAGTGAGAATATCTTCTTTATTTGTATCTTTTTTTTGTAAATGTATAAAACAAACCATGAGATTAAAACCAAACCAACAACAGCTGATAATATATATCCTCCAGTAACATTAAAACCCGAAAAAGAAAAAACTTCAGTATACTCTAAACCAAATACATCAATTGGATAAGCTATACTTTTAAAAAATATTACCAAAGCTATAAGTCTATCTGATAACAGATAAATCAATCCTTCTTCACCGGCTTTCAAACCTCTAGCATAATATTCACCTAAAAAAATTGCTATAAGGGAGAAATAAAGTATAATTGTAAATAAGTAAGGTGTCATTTTACATATTAGATTTTTATAAGTTAGTTTCTTATTTTGATCATTAAAAAGAATAAAAATAACGACAATTATTGGCATCATTATAAAAGCTATTTCTTTGGATAAAACAAGTAAAAAAGCAGATATTATTGATAAAATCTGCCATTTCCTATTGCCGGTTTTTAAAAATTTATAAAGGAAAATTAATGTAAGAAGCATAAAGACAGCAATTAACATTTCTGCTCTAAATGTCACATTTGGGATAATAAACATATTTAAGGGATAAAAACCCAATATTACGCAACTAAATAAAGCCATTTTTTTGTTTTTAAAAACAATTTTAGAAAAAAGGTATACCAATAACATTGCTATAATAAAAATCATAAGATTCGTAGCCTGATAAATCAAAGGGTCAAGACCACTGATTTTATAGTTAAGATATAATGTTATAGTATCTACGGGTCTATACCAATTATCACCTAAAAATTCTTCGGAGAGGGGTGTAGTCAAAGCTCTTTCTAAATTGTTATTTCCTGCGATCTGTCCAAAAAAATCTGCCCCAGTATAACAATAAGTAAGTATTTTAGAATAAATCACTGTAAAAAAGGATAAAATAAATGCCAAAGATATTATCTCACCTTTTTTGGTGTTAAGCAAAAACCAATAATTCTTTTTTATAAAATTCTTAAAATTAGAATACTTCATATACCTCTTTACCTCGAATCTTATTATTACATATATTGTTATTTTTCTATTAAATTTTTGTAACTTTTTTTATTAACATGAACCCAAGCGAGAAATCCCCAAATTTTAGTTTGTGGGATGAATCGCATGGAAAGACAATTTAAAACACCGTTAGGTGTTTTGTTCCCCTAGAGGGGAAAGCCATGACATTTATGTCATGGAGAAGGGGTGACTATAGGTGTCATAATTTCTTAATGTAGATTCAATTGTTTTTCCTTCATTGTATGCTGGAATGATGATTGATAGTATCATAAAGACACGTCGCTAAATTATATATAACAATATTTATAAATAGCTTCCAATATTTATAATATTGTTGATTATAGCAATTTTTAAATCTTGAATCAAATTCTATTATAGATATAAAACTTATATATTTTATTTGTTGTTGAATAGTTTTGCTTTATTTGTGAATAAAAATTAATTTGTATATTTTGTTTTTTTCATTTTTTTGAAGAATTAAATTGAATTTTTACATTTTTATTACTTATCATATTTTATATAATCGAAGAATTTTTTTTATTTTAAGCGAAAAATATAAATATTGTACATAACTTATAATAACTATATATGCAGGTTATATTTTACATAAATAAAAAGGAGTTAAACTAAAATGAAAACAAAATGGTGGGCAATTCTTTTAATGCTTCCTTGTACAGTTTTTATATCTACTGGTCAAATTTTTTACAAATTCGGTGTTGAGGACATAACCTTTGAATTATCCAGTGAACTGATATACTCAACGGTTTTTAATTTACCATTAATCATTGGGTTAGTAAGCTATGGTATAGGCTTATTCATATTGATACTTGCTTTTAGAGGAGGGGAATTAAGTGTACTTTATCCTATGGTTGCTACAAGCTACATATGGGTGAGCCTTGCTTCATCATATATATTTCCCACGGATAGTATGAATATAAGTAAATGGATAGGAGTAATTTTGATAATCGCCGGAGTGTCGGTAATCGGATGGGGGCGAGAAAAATGACGGAGTTATGGTCTATAGCAGTTGTTATCTCAGCAGCAGTACTAGGAGCATTAGGACAATTAAGTTTCAAAATAGGCTCAGATACTCTAGCCTTTAAAATAAAAGAGTTAATCAAAAACAAATATCTAATAATAGGAGTTTTTCTTTATGCAATAGCTACTGTAATGTTTGTTTTTGCATTAAAAGGCGGAGAGCTAAGTGTACTCTATCCATTAATTGCCACAAGTTATGTTTGGACAGTGATACTAGCTAAAAGATATTTAAATGAAAACATAAATATTTACAAAATAATAGGTATATTGCTGATAATAGCAGGTCTTGTTTTTATCATGCAATAAAAAAGAAAAATGGGTGAATGCTGCAATGGTAGAATTAAGCGTCATAATACCATGTTACAACGAAGAAAAAAATGTAGAGAGAATGCCTGAGGAGCTTATAGAGGAATTAGATAAATTAAACCTTGATTATGAAATAATAGCAGTCGATGATGGAAGCAAAGATTCAACTTTAAAAATCCTTAAAAAACTAAAAGAAAAATACGCCTTTATAAAAATTATTAAACATGAACGAAACAAAGGTCTTGCCTCTGCGATAAAAACAGGTATAGATAATGCAAAAGGCGAAATGACAGTGACATTAGACTCAGATTACACTTTTCATCCATCTCAAATAAAAAATCTTCTTGATCGCTACAAAAAAGAGGATGTAGACATCGTAATAGGCAGCCCTGCTCTGTCTAAAGGTTATTCAGATGATGTACCAAAATACAGGATATGGTTGAGTAATGGAGGAAGATTACTCTACAATATTGCATTAGGTGAAAAAATAACTGCTGTAACACCAATCTTCAGGCTTTACAAAACAGATATCCTTAAAAAAATCAACTTAAACCCTAAACCAACACCCCAAGGTGGTTTTAGTATAAACGCTGAAATCCTAGCAAAACTTTTATTCAAAGGATACAAAGCAGCTGAAATACCAGCCACTTTAACAGTTAGAGAATACGGGGAATCAAAAATAAATAATCTCAGAGAAATAGTTTCACAGTTGATATTAGTAACCAAGATTATGTGGTGGAGGGTAACTACTAAATGAAAAAGATTGGAATAGTCTTAGGAACAAGACCTGAAATAATTAAAATGTCAGTAATCATAAGCCTCTGTCATAAAAACAATCTTGATTATTTTGTTATTCACACAGGCCAGCATTATTCCTATAACATGGATAAGGTCTTTTTTGAAAACCTTGAATTACCTGAACCTAAATATAACCTGGATGTAGGCTCTGGTACACATGGAGGGCAAACAGGTAAAATTTTAGAAAAAATTGAAAAAGTTTTGTTAAAAGAAAAACCTGATGTAATACTGGTTCAGGGCGATACTAACACTGTTTTAGCAGGTGGATTGGCTGCAACAAAACTAGGTATCAAAGTCGGTCATGTTGAAGCAGGTCTACGAAGTTATGATAGAAATATGCCTGAAGAAATAAACCGTATCCTAACAGATCATTTATCTGATTATCTCTTCTGTCCTACAAATATATCCAAAGAAATTGCTTTGAAGGAAAATATTGATAAAAATAAAATATTTGTAACAGGTAACACAGTTGTAGATGCAGTTATAAGAAATAAAAAACTAGCTCTTAAAAAAAGTAAGATATTGTCAGAATTAAAACTAGAAAAAAACAAATATTTTTTAGTAACAGCACACAGACAAGAAAACGTAGATGTTAAAGAAAAACTAGAAAAAATATTACAAAGTCTTGAAAAACTTTATTTAAAATATAATCTACCAGTTGTTTACCCGGTACATCCTAGAACTAATAAAAGAATAAGCGAATTTAAGATAAAAAAACCTAGAGGTGTTAAACTTATAGAGCCAGTTGATTATCTAGATTTTTTAAAACTAGAATCAAACGCAAAACTTATTTTAACAGATTCAGGTGGTATACAAGAAGAGAGTTGTATATTAAAAATCCCATGTGTAACATTGAGAGATAACACCGAGAGACCAGAGACAATTAAAGTTAAATCTAATGTACTTGCTGGGACTAATCCAGATAAAATAATAAAATTAGTTGATAAAATGATTAATGTAGAACGAAATTGGAATACTCCTTTTGGCAATGGTCAAAGCAGCAAAAAAATTATAGATATTATTAGTTAATCTTCCTCTTCCTCAGCAATATTTTCATCAGAGGCACAGAGATTATCTTCGTCTTCATCTTTTTCCATTATCTTTGAAACACTTACGACTTTATCCTCTTTATTTAGCCTCATAATTGTAACGCCCATTGTGTTTCTACCTTGTATTCGAATGTCTTTTACTGGAATTCTAACTACCATTCCCAATTTGCTTGTAAGCATTATTTCATCATCGTCAGTGAGTTCTCTAACATAGATTACTTTACCGTTACGTTCATTTGTTATAATTGTTCTAACACCTTTACTTCCTCTATGTGTCTTTCTATATTCAGATATAGGTGATCTCTTACCATAACCATTTTCAGTAATAGTAAGTAGATTTCCATCTTCATGTTCGACTATTGCCATTGATACAACTTTGTCTTTCTTTTTAAGTCTCATACCAATAACACCACGGGTGACTCTCCCCATTGTCCTGACCTCTTTTTCATCAAATTTAGATGCTTGGCCTTCTGCTGAGGCAAGTAGAATTGTCTGGTTTCCATCAGAAAGCCTTGTTGCAATCAGTTCATCATCTTCATCAAGACGTATTGCACGTACACCGTTTACTCTAATGTTACTGTATTTTGATAGAACCGTTTTTTTAACTAGACCGTTTTTAGTCGAAAAGACTAAATTGTGTTCATCATCAAACTCATGAATTGGAATCGCAGTTTCTACAAATTCACCTTCTTCAAGACGTGGTAATAAGTTTACAATTGCCTTTCCTTTCGAGTGTCTCCCACCCTCAGGAATCTTATAGCCTTTAAGCCAAAAGCATTTTCCGTGATTTGTAAAAAACATAATATAATCATGAGTGCTTGTAATAAATGAATCAACAATTACATCTTCTTCTTTTGTTTTCATACCAACTAGGCCTTTTCCGCCGCGGTGCTGCACTCTGTATGTTTCACATGGTATTCTTTTAATGTATCCACTGTCAGTGATAGTTATAATAACATCTTGTTCGGGGATTAAATCCTCCATATCAACAGTGATTTCACCTTCAACAATATCTGTTCGCCTCTCATCACCGAATTTTTCTTTTATTTCGATTAGCTCTTTTTTGATTTCATCAAGAATATGCTGCCTATCAGAAAGGAGCCACTCGAGTTGTTCAATTAATTCCTTTGTTTCTTTGTAGTCTTGCTCGACCTTTTCAATTTCCATACCTGTAAGCTTTTGAAGCCTGAGATCAAGTATTGCTTTTACTTGTTCTTCAGAAAAATCAAATCTTTCCATTAGTTTTTCTTTTGCTTCATCAACTGTTTTACTACCGCGGATTATTTTAATTACTTCATCAATGTTTTTAAGTGCGATCATGAATCCTTCAAGGATGTGCATTTTTTCTTGAGCTTTTTTAAGATCATATTCAGTTCTTTTTGTAATTATTAAAACTCTGTACTCAATAAAATGTGTAATTAGTTCTTTTAATCCAAGTGTCTTTGGTTCTCCATCAACAATAGCCAAGTTATTTACACCAAAAGTTGTCTGCATGTCGGTATGCTTGTATAGTTGAGATAGAACCACCTCTTCAATTGCATCACGCTTTAAAAGAATTACAACTCTCATACCATCTCTATCAGATTCATCACGAAGATCACTTATCCCTTCTATTTTTTTGTCTTTTACGAGTCTTGCAATGGACTGTAAAAGCTTTGCTTTATTTACTTGGTAGGGAAGTTCATTAATAATAATTCTTTTCTTGTTTTCTTTTTCTTCAATATTTGTCTTTGCACGTACCCTCAGTAGGCCTCTTCCTTCAGAATAAGCCTGCAATATCCCTGCTTTTCCATAAATCGTTCCGCCGGTTGGAAAATCAGGACCCTTTATTGTTTCCATCAAATCAACTGTATTAATTTCCGGGTCGTCAATTACTTGTATTGTTCCATCGATTACCTCAGTTAGATTATGTGGGGCCATATTTGTTGCCATA
This sequence comes from uncultured Thermoplasmatales archaeon, assembly GCA_964473335.1. Classification (GTDB taxonomy): domain Archaea; phylum Thermoplasmatota; class E2; order DHVEG-1; family DHVEG-1; genus CAYZTD01. The sequence goes on along the minus strand of CAYYOO010000001.1, from coordinate 31,842 downwards.
CCAACAGCTATACCAGATGACCCATTCACAAGAAGATTTGGAATAACAGCAGGAAGCATAACAGGTTCTTTCAAGCTTCCATCAAAATTATCAGTCCAATCTACTGTATCTTTACCTATATCTTGAAGCATAAAATCTGAAATTTTTGCAAGTCTGGCCTCAGTGTAACGCATCGAGGCAGCGGAGTCTCCGTCTTGCGATCCAAAATTCCCTTGACCGTCAACAAGAGGATAACGCAGTGAAAAAACTTGAGCCATACGAACCATTGCATCATATACAGCCTGATCGCCGTGTGGATGATATTGACCAAGCGTGAATCCCACTACTCTTGCGGATTTTTTATAGGGCTTTTTATTAGTTAGCCCCATTTCATTCATTGAATATAATATTCGTCTATGAACTGGCTTTAGTCCGTCTCTTACATCAGGTAGAGCACGGCTCATAATAACGCTCATGGAATAATCAATAAACGAACGTTTCATCTCTGATTCAAGGGTTTTAGTGATATCTTTTTTTGGAAGTTCTTCATCAGTCATAACATCACCCTAAATATCTAAGTTTTCAACCTCTTTTGCATGGTTTTCAATAAATTCTCTGCGCGGTTCAACCTTATCACCCATAAGCATTGTAAATAGTTCATCAGCTTCAACTGCATCATCAACAGTGACTTTAGCTGTAAGCCTATTTTCTGGGTCCATTGTTGTCTCCCAAAGCTGTTTAGGATTCATCTCACCAAGACCTTTGTATCTTTGAAGACTTATTCCTCGCTCACCCATCTCTTCAATTGCTTTTAGTCTTTCTCTTTCTGTGTAGGCATATTCTATTTTTTTTCCTCTGCTAATTTTATATAAGGGTGGCTGGGCGATATACAAATATCCCTCTTCAACAAGTGACCTCATATATCTAAAGAAAAATGTTAAAAGAAGAATTCTAATGTGTTCACCATCAACATCTGCATCAGTCATAATAATAATCTTGTGATATCGTGCTTTTTCAAGTTCAAACTCTTCACCAATACCTGTTCCAATTGCAGTAATTAAAGCTAGGATTTCATTATTTTTTAATATTTTATCCATTCTGGCTTTTTCAACATTTAATATCTTTCCTCTAAGAGGAAGAATTGCTTGAAATTCACGGTCTCTAGCCATTTTTGATGAGCCTCCAGCGCTGTCTCCCTCCACAATATACAATTCTGTTTTTGCTGGATCCCGACTACTACAATCTGCAAGTTTCCCTGGAAGTGCGGTTGACTCAAGTAGACCTTTTCTTCTTGTGAGTTCTCGTGCTTTTCTAGCTGCAACCCTTGCTTTACTTGCATTTACGCATTTACTTAGAATGGTTTTTGCAACAGTAGGTGTTTCTTCAAAATATTCAGCGAGTTTTTCATTTGTAAGGCTTTCAACAATTCCTCTAACTTCAGAGTTTCCAAGTTTTGTTTTTGTTTGACCTTCGAATTGAGGGCTTTTTACTTTGACTGAAATAATAGAGGTTATTCCTTCCCTACAATCTTCACCTCGGAGACTGAAGTCAGCACTATCAAACATATTGTTTTCTTTACCATATTTGTTCATCACACGAGTAAGAGCGCCCTTAAAACCAGATAGATGAGTTCCTCCTTCGTGAGTATTAATGTTATTTGCAAAAGTATGTATGTTTTCAGTATATCCATCTGTGTATTGTATTGCGATTTCTACTTCTACATCTTCTTCTTTTGCCTCAAGATAAATTGGATCTGGATGAAGAGGATTTTTATTTTTATTGATTTCTTTTACAAATTCCTTTATTCCGCCGTCAAATTTATAGCTATTTTTTTTGCCTGTTTTTTCTTCTATTAGATTTATTTGAAGGCCAGCATTCAAAAAAGCAAGTTCTTTTAGTCTTTTTGCAACTGTTTCATATTTGAATTCCGTTGTTTCAAAAATATCTGGATCAGGAAGAAACGTAATGGTTGTTCCTTTTCCATCAGAGGGTCCTATTTCTTTTAAATCTGATACAGTATTTCCATGATCATATTCTTGATGATATTTTTTCCCATCTCTTCTAACTGTGACTTTTAACCATTTGGATAGAGCATTCACACAGGACACACCAACTCCATGAAGTCCGCCTGAGACCTTATAGGCCTTTGAATCAAATTTACCACCTGCATGAAGTGTGGTCATAATGAGTTCTACACCACTTTTTTTATACTTTTTATGAACCTTTACAGGTATTCCACGCCCGTCATCTTCAACGGTCACTGATCCATCTTCATTCAATGTAATATCAATTTTTGATGCGTATCCCGCGAGTGCTTCATCAATTGAGTTATCAACTACTTCATATACAAGATGATGAAGACCTCGTTCATCAGTACTTCCAATATACATTGCAGGGTTCTGTTTAACTGCTGCAAGTCCCTCTAAAACCTGAATTGAATCTGTGTCATAAAGGCCGTTTTCATCCTTATTTTTTTCTGCCATTTTTCTCACTTTTTGTTTTTATTATTTACACTAAATAGGTTAATTTTTTAGAGCTATTTTCTCATCCCATCTCAAGGGTTATTTTTGAACTATTTTCATATGGAGTAGAGGCTAATAAATGTTACTATTAAAAACATGGTTTTTGACCATGTTTTTTTGTAATTTGAAAAACATTAAAAACAGTTTTTAGATATACAATTATTCTCTAGGTGAATAAAAAATGAAAAAATTGAAATTTAGTATATTTTTTGCTGTGATTTTACTTTTTTTGACCATTTTTTGTGGTTTTACAGCAAATGCACAAAATGCCGATGATTATGCACCTATTTTATATTTTGAAGGTGAAGAGAAATGTTATCCAGTAAATGTTGATTATTTTTTAGATAATTCTGTTTTAAGTAATCTTACAGTGGATGAAGAAATAATGGGTGGAGGATCACTACCTTATCTTGATGCAGATGATAATCTACTTTCTGATTATCAAAATAAATTTAAAAATAATGATCCATCTGTTTATCCAACTGTTTATTATAGTATTAACTCCTCTAGCGGAAGTACTGTTATCCAATATTGGATGTTTTATGTATACAACCCTGGTGAGCATAACCAGCATGAAGGGGACTGGGAGATGGTCCAGGTTGTAATTCCTAATTCTGGTGAAAAATGGGTTGGTTACAGCCAGCATTACAGCGGTCAAAGAGCGACTTGGGATATTGTTGAGAAAAATAATGATAATATAAAGGTTTATGTGTCTCGTGGCTCTCATGCTAATTATCTTAGATCATACTCTGGAAAACTGGGTATTGCTAGTGATATTGTAGGTAATAATGGTAAAATACTTACACCAAATGATTACAATCTTGTTGAATTGAATTCTCAGGTTTGGCTTGATTTTGAGGGTCTTTGGGGTGAGACGGATAGTATAGAAGATTTTTATATGGGTCAGGCTGGTCCTCAAGGTCCAAAATATAGGGTTGATATGTCAAGTAATAAGATGTGGGATGGCATGTCTTGGGGCTCAGGTTTAATGGAGGCAAATGAAAATATATTTTTAATGGAATGGTTTTTGTATAATTTTCTCACTTTTTTTATATTGATCTCTGCAGTCTTTCTTACAATTTCATTTTTCAAGATATATCGTAGAAATAAAAAACATGGTCTTGGGCCAAGAATCATTTCAATGTTTTATATCGATGGCTTAAATCTTCATACAATTGGAAATATACTGTGTTTTGTTGCAATAGTTATAGCTATAGTTGGTCTGTTTGGTACTTGGTATGTTGTTTCTGCAGATATCAACATTGATATCTTACCTACAACCGGAAATACAGATATTATTACTCTTGATGGAATCAACGGGATGCAGATTTTTATGCCCTCACAATATGGACCTGTACCTATGGGTTCAATTGTTTTTCCATTTACCTATGTGATCTTAATTGGTTTTATATTTATGGTTCTTGCAACAGTTGGTATTTATAAGAGCAGTAAGCTTGGTTTAAAATATATTTTCAAAGGTATAAGATTCATCTTAATAGTTTTGGTAATAATCTTAGGATTAATGCTTATTGGATCTCTTACTGGTTTAGGTTCTGCAGGTGGAGGTGGATCAGATTCTGGAAATTTTATTTCAGAACTGTTAGGTGAGATCAGTAGTAATCCTGTTGGTGGTACATATGGAACTCAAGATTTTATCCCTGAAACAAGTGGCGGTGTTACCTTTCAATGGGGTCTAGGATATGGAGCAATTTTTTTGATTATTTCAGGAATAGTATTTATTATTGCAGGAGCTCTTGAGTTTTTATCAAAAAAAGAATTTTTCGAACCAAAGATTGAACCTAAAAAAACTAAGGATAAAGTTAAAAAAGAGAAAAAAACTAAATCAACTGATGAAAAACTGGTTTCTGAAAAAGCCAACAAAAAAGAAGAAAAAATAGAAGAGGTTTGCCCTTTTTGCGGTAAAAATATCAAAAAAGATGCTAAGTTTTGCACTAATTGCGGTAAAAAATTGTAATCAATCTCAGTAAATTCAATAAGTAACATATCATATATCAAAAAAAGAGGGATTTTGTTTATAATATGATAGTTAATGCTGATTTACACATTCATTCTCGTTTTTCAGGAGCAACTAGCAACAAAATGAATATTGAGACCATTTCAAAAGAGGCTCCTAGAAAGGGTATTGATATTGTTGGAACCGGTGATTGTCTTCACAGTGGCTGGCTTAAAGAAATCAAGCAGTGTAATTTAGTTGAAGAGGGAACCTTCGAACTAAATGATACTCGTTTTATTCTCACAGTTGAAATTGAGGCAATTAAACGTGTTCATCATCTTGTTTTTTTCCCTAGTTTTCCCTCAGTTCTTGATTTTAAGGAAAGAATAAAACCTAAATCAAAGAATCTAGAAACCGATGGCAGACCTAATGTTAATCTCTCGGGTGAAGAACTTGCTGAAATCGCTAGAGATGTTGATGCATTAATTGGTCCTGCTCATGCATTTACACCATATACCTCCATGTATGCTGCTTATGATTCACTTCGTGATTGTTATGGCGATATGGTTGATTACATTAGTTTTTTAGAACTCGGCCTAAGTGCTGATAGTTTTTTTGCTGATAAAATAAAAGAACTTCACAGACTTACTTTTCTTACTAATTCAGATTGTCATAGCCCTCATCCTGTAAGAATTGGTCGTGAGTTTAATCGTTTTGAAGTTAAAGATGCTACTTTTAATGAAATTAAAAAAGCTATTTTAAGAAAAGATGGAAATAAACCAGTTTTAAATGTAGGTCTTCCGCCTCAAGAGGGTAAATATCATGAAACTGCATGTAGAAAGTGTTACACTCATTATGATATTGAGGATGCAATACGCAGGCGTTTTAAGTGTAGCTGTGGTGGGAGAATCAAAAAAGGAGTTAAGGACAATATCAATGAAAAAGCTGAATTAATTGAGCCTGAGCATCCTGAACATAGGCCTGAATATGTTCATCTTATTCCAATGGCTGAGATAATTACTAAAGCTGTTGGCCAGAGAAATCCTTTTACTAAAACTGTTACTAAACGTTTTGATGAACTAGTAAATGTTTTTGGTAGTGAAATAAATGTCTTACTTGAGGCAGATATCAATGAGGTATCTAAAGTTACTGCTCCAGCAATAACTAACGCAATACAGGCATTTCGTGATAAAAAAGTCATAATTATTCCTGGTGGTGGTGGAGAATATGGTAAGATTAAACTTCCAAATGACGAATATATTAATATAGCAAATCTAGGCCCAAGTGACAGACAATCTAGTCTTTCAGATTATTCTTAATGTGATAATATGAATTATGATGAAGCTTTAAATGAAATTGAAATGATTGTTAAATCAAATATTGATGTAATAAAAAATGTTGTAAACTATTTATATGAAAATTTTGAGAGTTATTCTTGGGTAGGAATCTATATTGTCAATGATTCAAACCTTGTTTTAGGTCCGTGGAAAGGACCAAATGCAACAGAACATACAAAAATACCAATTGGAAAAGGCGTTTGTGGTAGTGCTGCAGAAACGGGTAAAATAGAAATTGTTGATGATGTCTATTCTGATGATAGGTATCTATCTTGCTTTGTATCAACAAGATCTGAGATTGTGGTACCAATTAAAAAGAATGGTAAAATAGTTGGCGAGATTGATATTGATTCAGATAAAAAAGCTGCTTTTACAAAAAAAGATTCAGATTTTTTAAAGAGTGTTGCTGATATGCTCAGTGAGCATATCTAGCAATCTTTTCAGCACTCAAGATCTTCATCATTGACTAAAAGTCTCAGAAAGGGTTCGTTCATCACTGCTTTGTAAAATACATATGTTAAATTTAATACTTACGTTGTTAAAAAAGAAAAAGAACGTTTTTATGATTAAATCATATCGCCGATATCTACTTCTTCATCTTCAGATATAAAGAATTCATCAACTTCATCTGAGATGTCATCTTCCGATATTTGACCCTCTGAGGGATAACTGTTCTGATTATTTTCGGTGTCTGATTGATTGAACGAGACAAAAAGTATGGTTGCAGAAATTACTACAATCAAAAGGACTAATGTTGTTATTATTTTATTGTTCATCTATATCACTTCCTTTATTTACCTTTTCCTTTTGAGCCACTATTACCTTTGCCATTGCCATTAATAGAATTTTCCTTTCCAGGATAACCCATGTTATTTTGATTCTCCTGAATCTTTTCTTGAATTTTTTCCATTAGTTTTTCGTTACCAGTTTCATTTGCTCTCTCTAGTCTTTCTTGTAATCGTTCTTGTTTTCTTTCAGTGAAATTAGCTTTTACTTTCTTTGCAAGAGCATTTCCAAAAGCTTTGTTTTGGATCATCTCTTTTTGCATATGTGAAAATATTTCTTGTTTCTTTTCTTTTGCTTTCGTATTGACCATTTTATTTAGCTGTAGTTTAACTTGTGTTAGATTCACTGTACCATTCATATACTGATTTACAAATGAATTATTTCCATCACCAATCACTCCGTACAATCTATACATCTGGTTTCTATTGAACTGTTTAATTCTGTTTCTTATCTTTTTACTATAGTTTTCAAGATCAGTTACATTTCCCTTTATTTGTTCCTTTATACTCCTATAATCAGAGCCTTTGACTAATTCTCGTAAAGTATCTCTATATTGTTTTGTAAGATTTATAGAATCAAGCTTTAATCCAACAAAAACTTCAGCTTGGTTGTTTTCCTCTGGGTCAGCATTTTTTACTTGATCTAATACTATTTCTAATTCATCAAGGATTGCTTCTAAATCAGTTGTGTTATAATCAAGTCCTTCTAAAACATCAACTGCCATTTTTCCTTTCAATAAATTTCTTGTTATTGCTTTTTCGAGTTGTAAAAGTCTAATTTCAGCACCAAGAGAATTATTCATTATTCTGATTTCATCTTCAGTTTCGTTATCAACTGGATCCTCTGTTTCATTTACATCTGGTTCTTCAGTTTCATTTTCATTATTTTCACTTGTTTCTTCAAGTTCATTTTCTTCACCTGAATTGTCTTCAGCTTCTTCAGCTAATGCTAATGATGAAATTGAGATAAGAAGCATTAGCACAATTATTAAACCCTTTATTTTTTTCATATCAAATACACCTCGGATTTTTTCCCAAGTTCAATTTAATATTGGATGAAACAGCATATATAATCTAACCGGAACAAGGCGGAACAAACCGGAAAAAGAGAATAAAAAAGAAAAAAATTATTGTTTTTTCAATCGAATTAAATTTGACATACCTGTTTTTTCTATTTCAACAAGTTCTTTAATTTCTAAAGAATGAACGTTCCTTGAAACAGCTGCTTTTGGTATATCTAGTTCTTTTTGAATATCAGTTTGAGTGAGCGGTCTTTTTTTATCAATTAAAAGACTCATTATTTCTTTTTGTCTTTTATTAAGGCCCTTTAGGTTATATTTATTTTTATCTTTAGAAATCACTTTCTCTTTAGTTTTTTCTTCATAGATAAAATATATAAGAAGAATTGTTAAACTGATTATAAGAATCAAAAATATTCCTAATATCAAATCATTTGTTGAAAGATCTTCTGATGTTTTTCCAATCTGATATTGCACAGCAATTGATAGTTTTTCATTGTTACCCAAGCCTGTTATAATTAAAGTTCCCTCTTCTTCTTTAATTCCGTTAAAACCAGATGCATCAATATAGTTGATAATCGATCCTTTTGGTAGATTAACAGTGTATATGTAATCTGAAAAAATCTCTTGTTTAGTGATATTTAAAAACCAATAGCTCTGTTTTTTATATGTATAATTGTCTGTATTTTTTGTAATTAAATCAGGATGATTTGATGTACCTTCAATATCAACATTGCCTACTTGATCAACTGTGATTTCTATATCAGCATAATAATTTTGAGCAAAAGTTTTTGGAGAAAATAAAATAAAGATTATTAAAAAAAGCATTAGGAACAAGTGTATTTTTTTCCTTTTAAATACCATTTTTTTACCTAATTAGCCCATTATATTCCAGATAGTGTTTTTCCAGATATCTCTAACCTCATCGATTTCTAGGTCAATTATTTTTTTATTATCTTTAATTACTAATCTATCTGACTTTGTCTTTCCAATATTAATAAAGGGAGTATTATTATCTTTTAGGTTTTTTTCAAATTCTTCGAGTTTATCTTTTTTAACTTCAACAACCCACCTAGTATTTGATTCTGAAAAAAGTTTGAAATCAGATCTTAATTTTTCTCCAATCTTAGATAGGTCTATTTCACAGCCAATGTCTCCACCAATTGACATCTCAGAAAGACATACTGCAATTCCACCTTCACTTACATCATGACAAGATGAGATCAACTCTTTATTAATTGAAGAAAGAATTCCATTCATACAGTTTTTAAGAATTTTAGTATTACTTTTTGGAACACTTCCTCCATCTAAATCAAGTGCATTATAATATTCAGATCCACCCATTTCTTTTTCAGTTTCTTTACCGACTAAATAAATATGATTTCCTTCGCTCTTAAAATCAGATGTAACGCATTTTCTGATATCTTCAACAATTCCGATGCTAGTTATTTGTGGGGTTGGTGGAACAGATGTTTTAACTGATTCATTATAAAAACTCACATTTCCAGACATAAAGGGTAGTTTTAGTTCTCTTGCAGAGTCTCCTAGACCCTTACATGCCTCATAAAATTCACCCATCCTTTCAGCTTTTTCAGGATTGCCAAAGTTTAAGCAATCAAGTAGAGCATCTGGTTTTGCACCAACAGAAACTAAGTTTCTACAGTTTTCATCAATTGCGGATACTGCTCCGTTATATGGATCTCTTTCCATGAATCTTGGGTTAACATTTGATGTGACTGCTAGACCTCGGAAGCTGTCTTTTAATGGTTTTAAGACAGTTGCATCACCGTGTCCTTCAAGATTAATTTTTCCCTGCAGGGGTTTTATAACAGTATTTCCACGTACTTCATGGTCGTATTGTCTGATTACCCATTCTTTAGATGCAATATTTGGATTTTTCAGTATCTTTAATAGAGTTTTATTTAGATCAGGCATTTCAAAATCTGGATCTTTTTCATCTATCTTTTTTGGAATTTTAAAAGGCCGCTCGCATGTATCATAAACTGGACCGCCTGTGTAAAAGTCCATATCCATCTCAAGGATTTTTTCACCTTTGTAAAATACTCTTGTAATCTTTTCAGGAATGACCTTTCCAACTTCAACAGCTGTTACATCCCACTGTTTGCAGATATGTAGAACCTTTTCTATATTTTCAGGTGCAACAAGAAACATCATACGTTCCTGGCTTTCAGATACCCATATCTCCCAAGGTGAAAGTCCCTCTTCTTTTAATGGAACATTATCAAGGTGAATTTCAGCACCAAATCCTGCATCATAAGCTAGTTCCCCAGCAACACAAGATAGTCCTCCTCCGCCAAAATCTTTCAACCCTTCTAAAAGCCCTTTTCTATTGCATTCAAGTGTTACATGAATTACTGGTTCTTTTGTAATAGGGTCTCCTACTTGCACTGCAGATCTACTTGTTTCTTCTGAACCTTCATCTAGTTCTGCACTTGCAAATGTTACACCATGTATGCCATCACGACCAGTCTTTCCACCGACATAAATGTAGATGTTTCCTGGTGCCTTTGCTCTGCTATGTATCATTTCTTCTTTTTTCATGATTCCTACACAGCCAACATTTACAAGGCAATTTCCAGTGTAGCCTTTGTGAAAACATACTTGACCTGATAGTGTTGGAATACCTATTCTGTTTCCATAATCTCTAATTCCGTCGACAACTCCCTTAAAAAGAAATCTCGGATGTTTAGTGCCTTTTGGTACATCTTTTTGCGGTAAGTCTAAAGGTCCAAAAAATAATGGATCAATATATGCAATAGGCTGAGCACCCATGCAGCAAATATCTCTAACAATTCCACCAACTCCTGTTGCAGCACCACCATATGGTTCTACTGCTGACGGATGATTGTGTGATTCTAGTGCTGCACAATAATAATGATCCTTGTCAAATTCAACAACACCAGCATCTTCGCGAGCAACGATTTTGTCTTCTTCTATTCCAAATACATATTTTTGAAGTGGAACTTTACTTGATTTATAGCAGCAGTGCTCGCTCCAAGCTTGTCCTAAAGCTTCAAGCTCTATATCAGTTGGATTTCTGTTTTTAGAATTAAAGTAATCCTTGATTCTTTTCATCTCGGGAAGTGCAAGTGCGATTCCTAGTTTTTCACTAATTGCCTTTAGCTCATTATCTGATGCAGATTTTAGATTGATTTCAAAACAATCAAAGTCTTTACATTTTTTTATAAATAATCTGTCTAAATCCAACTAAATTCCTCAATTATTTCTTGTTAATCATTATTTCATAAGAATGTATTACAGGGTTTGTAAGAAGCCTTTGGCACATCTGCTCTACATCTTTTTTTACTGATTCTTTGTTTTTCCCATCAATTAAAAGCTCAAAAGTTCTTGTGGTCTTTGCTTCAATTACATTTTCAAAACCAAGCAGTTTTAATGCTTTTAAAGTGTTTACTCCTTCCGGATCAGATACTCCTTTTTTTAAATCAACTTTAATTTTAGCTTCAAACATAAAGATTAATTCCCCTTACAAGCCAAGGATTAAAAATATACTAATAAAACTTATTGTTTTGGAAAAAAAATATTATTGTATAAAAAAAATTTTTTAAACATAAAGCCCAAATGCTCAAATCCCTTCTCCTGCATGATTTTACCGGTGAAATCTAAATTAAATATAAAAATTAGTCTGTATTTTGGAACAAAGATCTAATATCAAATTTGTTAATTAGTTAAAATTACATATGATTATTCACTTAATACTAAAATCGATCCATGTATCAGAGATTCCCTCTAGAATATTATATGGTTCATATTTTACCAAGAATCTAATAATCTCTTTTTCATTTACGACAACAAATCTTCGCTCTCTGCTTTTTCCATGTGCCTCAATTAATTTTTTTTTAAGCAATTTTTTTAAATAATATGTTAGTAAAGGTTTTGATTTTATATTAATTGTTTTAAGTATCTCTTTATGACGAGAATAAGGATTCTTTATCAGAAATAACACAATTTTCAACAACATTTCCTGACGGAATAATGATAAAAATTTTTTATCTTCTATACCTATTTCTCCTTTTAAATAATACCGTCTAAACCCCTCGTCTTTTGAACTAGATAATAAATCATTTTTCTCTAAATACTGTAAATGATATCTTGCCAGTTCAATACTAATCTTAAGTATGTCAGCAATTTTGCTAAGACTCAGACCCGGTTGTTTTGAAATAAGAAGATAAATTTTTTTCTGATTTTCTAATTCAAGAGTTTCAGACATATTAACTATCTCTTAAGTGAGGCTAGGTATAGTGTATTGAGAATTATGATATCTATGATCCAAATATAGTATCCAGACTTTATTATCGATAAAGGTTCATAAAACAAACTTATACTAAGTAGAACTCCCCTTATAAAAAAGAATAAAAATGCTATAATAACAAAAAGAAGTTTTTTATTTTTATATTTACGAAAACTCAGTAATGATGCTATTAAAAGAATCAAGGAGTTAATAGATATAGCAGCACTAATTACGATATATTCCAGTTCCATCCAAATCCACCTTCAGTATAATGAATCTTCACTTCAAATTTAATATTTACTTACTTTTTCTAACAAGGAAAAAAGGAGCAATATACATAATACCAAGAGTTGAAAAAACTCCGATATATATTATCAAAGCTGTAATACCACCAATTGCTTCTACAATAGAATAAATTGTTATTTCATGTTCACTGAAATGAGGAATACTTACAAGGATATGCATCCCGTTTTTATCTTTTATAATAAAATACTCTGGATTCGAACCATCATCGTTTGGATTTTGGATGTCAGTTATATTCTTTGCTCTATTTATTTTTTGACCGTCGTATTTTATTTTTATCTTTGAATTGACATCAAATACATTTTCGTCTATATCTATAACCATTGTTTTCCCTGTTGCATTTTCATCGCCATTCACTTTTATAGATAGTTTATCTGAAGAAATTTCTATTGGATCAATTTTCATAGAATCATTAACAATTTCAATTGTGTGGTTATATTTATTTTCACTTTCTTTAGTTATTTTTATTTTTCCTCCAAGTTCTTCAAATTTAATTATATCAATTGTCGGACTTGGTTTGTTATATAGAAAAATATCAAATTTTGTTTCTTGATTCTCTTCTATTATTATAGGGCAGGATTGATGCAAAGGACTCGTTGAAGGATATATGTTGGAATAATTTTTATTTTTATGCCATGTACCAAAACTGTAAAAATCAGGTCTAAGACTTAGGAAATACTCTCCGTTTTCATTTGTATATATAGTGTATCTTTTAGTTATATTATTGTAACCAGGTATAGAAGAAAAAGTTATAACGGCACTTTTTAGAGGGGTTTTTGACATATTGTAAATTTTGCTTGTATTATCAATCTTTGATAAATCAACATTTTCTTTAATTCTATAAACAGTTCCATGAATATTTCCATCATCAGGATTTAGTTTAGGTGTCAAATTAAAATTAATTTCAGTATCCTTTGTTATCTTTATCTCAATAGGTCTACATGTCTGATGATTTTTAGCACTTATCTGAAATTTATAATGACCTGTTTGTAGTGAAATTCTGTAGTTACCATTTTCATCTGTATAAATACATTTTAATAATTCAGACCAAGGAGTAAAAGAAGAATATACTTTTATCATTGCGTTAGATATTGTTTGTTTAATATTATCTGAGGATTCACTAAAGACTTTTCCACTAACGTTGTAATAAGAAGGTTCCGGGATTTGAAATGGCTTAACAAGGCTTTCTTTAAAATTAACTTCTATTGATTTTTTTGTTTTAACTTCAATTACTGTTCCTTCTCCAACATAACCCCTACTAAAAAAAGAATTAGAAAATTTCTTAAAAACAGAGTAAGAACTATTTGCTGAAGTAACATAATATTTTCCTACTTGAACAGATATATTGTAATATCCATTTTCATCTGTTTTTGTTGCATATATAGAATTATTGATGTTTTCTTCAGAATCTAGTAGAATATTGATATTTAATCCTTCAACTGGGTTATTATTTTTATCTTGAACTCGCCCATAGATCCAACCAGTTATGTCTTTTTCATTATCTGCTTTTTTTAAAACAATATCATTTGATTCAACTAAAGTTAATTCTTGGTAGTTATCAGAGAAATAATACTTCTTTATACTTGTACAGATTGATGAGTCAATTTTATACTCTGTTATTAACTTTCCGTTCTCAACTCTCCAATTTCCTTTATAATATCTACCTAAAATATTTTCAATTCTATACTCCGTAGAAAGAACTTCAAAACTACCGTTTGAGAAGAATCTATATGTGCTGGTTCCATTTATTTCAGGAAAACGATCTAACTTCCAGAGTCCGATAAATTTGTCGTAGTCATTAGTTTCATCTGCAGATATATTTATCATTGTGATATTTAGTGATAATATTGTAATAGTAAGCCCGATTAGTATAATTTTTTTAATCATTTTTTTTCACCTTTTTATTTTGGTTTTTTACATTAGCCATATTTTTATTTTAGCCTATAAATATTTTATTTCAAAATTTTTTAACAAAGAGTTAATAAAATTGGTTTTTTTGAAAAATGTATTTTTCAGTTCAACAGGAGAAATCTTTATTTTTTCACAGGTGAAACCCGGTTAAAATCCCTTCTCCTGCATGATTTCTATTTAAAATTAGAAATAACTTTATAGTAAGTAAATATAATTTCTTCTTATGTTTAAGAGAATGTCAATTAAAAATAAAACAATATTTGGTATTGTTTTGATATTGGTTGGTTTATGTTTTTCTGTTATATGGATTTTTTATCCTGGTGAGATTTTTTCTTTAATAAGTTTGTTAACAGGTTTATGTTTAATATCTACTGGGGCTCTTATGCTTGATAATGTTAGAAACGAAAGATATAAAATTAAATATGGTAGAGACCTTTATCCTAAAATTGATAAGAAAATAGTTGCTGAAATGGCTGTTATATATGTTTTAGTTAGAATATCAATTGGGCTAATTATATTTGTTATTGCCTCATATTTTGTATTTAGATAGGATAAAATTTATCATATTGTACCGGTGTTTTGAGGTTTATATCCCTTCCCCTGTACTTATTTTCTTAGAAATTGAAAATAATTATAGATTATCAAATAGATTTTTTATTTCAGATCTGAATTTTTCAATATCATCTTCATTTGATATTTTGATGTCGGCATTTCTTATTACTTTATCCAGACCCCAGGATAGTTCACGCTTGTCTCTATTTTTGATTTTTTCAAGGTCTTTACTGTCATCAGCTCTATTTCTATTCATTGCCCTTTTATATCTTTCTTCATCTGATACAGTTACAGCGACTATTATAAAATCAGACCCAAGTTTTTCTTTGAAAAAATCAACTTCTTCACTGTTTCTAATGCCATCGATTACAAGTTTTTCTTTATTTCTAATTTCTTTGATTTTTTCAAATGTTTTCTTTGCCCAAATATCCATTCCATGAGTTTTTCTCATATCATTTGCAACTTTTCCGACATTTGAATCATTTATTTCTAGACCCTTCTTTTTTGTTTCCTCCCAGACCATATCTCCCATTCTTATAACTGAAATATTTTTTTCTTTTGCAATTTTTACTGCTTCGCTTTTTCCTGAAAAAGGCATACCTGCAAAAGCAATAATTTTCAAAGTTTTTTCACCAGATTACTTTTAATTTTTATAAGTATTTTTAAAACAAAAAATAAACTAATTGTTAATGTACAAAAGCTCACTATTAATCCTAAAAATTGTACATATAATTCCATAGGCCATCCTGGTTTTTGATTGCCGATTAAACCTGATTCTGAATTTGGTTCAGCAACATACAAAGGAATGGAATTTATTACATAAATAGTTGGCAAAATCATTATAATTCCAGATATTAGCATTGCAATAAAGAAATATTTCCAACTTTTTTCCATATCATATTGTAAAAAGATTGCTAGACTTATATTTTTTGAATTATTGATGCAGGGGGAGCGATTCGAACGCTCGAAGACCTACGTCACAGGGTCCTAAGCCCTGCCCCTTTGACCGCTCGGGTACCCCTGCAAAGATTAGGACCTCTAATATGAAAGTTACTCAAAAAGTTTTTTACAATTTACAAAAACAATGAAATTATGTTATTTATCTGATTTTAAAAGTTTTTTTTCACCATATTTAGCATAGCAATCTGAACAATATTTACGTGCAAGAAGTGAATGCAGGTGCTCTGATACTCCTTCCTCAAGATGATATGTTTTTCCTTTGTCTATTTGATTGTCACAGTTTGTGCAAACAATTTTGTTTCTTGAAATTTTTTTCACCAAATGAGTTTTTATACCCATTTATTTTTCAACCTCCCTAGTTATCTTATCAAGTTTATGGTTTATAATACTTTTTTTGTAATTCAGATTTTTTAAAATTTATATAATCCGAAAATAATAAGTATTAAGTTTAAGTATGAGTAATATATTCGCATAAAGTCGCAAAATTTCTTTGCGGGGATGCTACCCATCATAGCGAACATACATCAACATTTGATGTTTGTCTATAAGGGTGGGGTAGCCAGGAGATCCCGACGGGCCCATAACCCGTAGATCAGTGGTTCAAATCCACTCCCCGCTATTAACTTTAAAATATAAACAAATCTTTTTAACTGTCTTTTTTATTATTTGTTCTAGTAATTTGGGAGGTGAGTAAGGATATTATGGAAAAACGTATTCGTATTAACCATTCAAAATCTCCATTTGATTTTTTAAAAAATAAAAAGGAAAAAAAAGACACATCCTTAGATAAGATTAGCATTATTGAAAAAATCGATAATCGCGTATCAAAATCTGATGATTTGTTTGATGAAACTGAATTTATAACTACAAAATATGAGCCATCGGCAAAGGAAAATATGCTTTTAAAGTTGATGTATCTTGAAGATGTTGATTCAGAATATGTTAAAGAGGAAATGAGAGTAACAGATAAAGAATTACAATATATTGTTGATAATTTATTGGATAAGGGTTTTGTGAAGCATTCTAAAAATGATGAAATCGAACTTACTATGGAAGGAATTTATCATATCACTAGCAACGATATGGACCTATTTTAGCTATGTTGAACCAAATTAAGAACCATAGATTTTGGGAAATCGATTTCTTACGTGGTATTGCAATTGTCATGATGATAATATACCATGTTTTTTTTGATATCTATTTTTTTAAAGTATATAATTTTAATATCCATTCTCTTGGTTTTGAAATCTTTCTTTATCCTATTGGGACTACTTTTTTACTTTTAGTTGGTATTTCTCTTACTCTTAGTTTTAATAGATCAAAATTGAATCTTAATAAAAAACAACTCATTAAAAAATTTGTTTTTAGAGGTTTGAAAATTTTTTCCCTTGGCCTAGTTATAACTTTTATTACATATCTCTTAATTGGTGATAGATTCATATTATTCGGTGTACTTCACTGTATAGGCCTGTCTATTATCTTTTCAATTCTTTTTATTAGATATAGGTTTTTTAATCTTTTTTTTGGTTTGTTTATCATAATAGTAGGTATAATCCTTAGAAATTATTATTTTGATTTTAATTTTCTTGTTTGGCTTGGGTTTATACCAGTTGGTTTTTCTTCAGTTGACTATTTTCCTATTTTTCCATGGTTTGGTGTTGTTTTAGTAGGTATTTTTATCGGAAACACCTTGTATCATAATTCTCAGAGAAGATTTCATATAAATGATTTTTCTAATTTTAAATTAGTAAAAATTTTTTGTTTTTTAGGAAGGAATTCCCTTCTAATTTATTTTTTACATCAACCAATTATAAT
>CAYYOO010000001.1:0-14335 GCA_964473335.1 uncultured Thermoplasmatales archaeon | reverse complement strand
GTTTTTTAGGAAGGAATTCCCTTCTAATTTATTTTTTACATCAACCAATTATAATTTTAATTATTTTTTCCCTTAATATTTTAGGTTGAGTGGAAGGTGTTCAACACCTTTTCCTTTTTTGATTGTTCCAACGATCTTGACCTTGTTTTTTGATTCTTTTTTCAGAATATTAAGAGCTTTTTCTGCATCTTTTTTATCTACAACTATTGCTAGTCCCATTCCCATGTTGAATGTTTGATACATTTCTTTATCATCGATATTTCCTTTTTCTTGTAAAAATCTAAATATTTCTTGTGGTTCAAATGGTTTATTTATTAAAAATTTCACATTTTTCTTTAATCTTTTTAGGTTTCTAAGTCCTCCACCTGTAATATGTGCTATCCCATGTGGTTTTGTTTCTTTTAGTAGTTTTATTGTTTCTTTTACATATATGTGGGTGGGCGTAAGTAGTATTTCACCAATTGTTTTTCCTTTATACATTTCATTTGGGAACTTATCTTGGTATTTTAGACCTGATTTTTTTATTACTTTTCTTACTAGTGTATATCCATTTGAGTGTATTCCGCTGCTTTTTATCCCTATTATTATGTCATCTTTTTTTATTTTTTCACCAGTTATGATGTCGTCTTTTTTAAGATATGCAAGGCATGTTCCTGCTAGGTCAAATCCATTTACAATCTCAGGTAGTGATGCTGTTTCTCCACCGATTATTGATATATTTGCTTGTTTTGCGCCTTTATATAATCCCATGCCTATTTCTTTAGTTATCTCTGGTTTAGGGTCATCTATTGCTAGGTAATCGACAAAGGTCAATGGTTCAGCGCCAACACATATTGCATCGTTTACATTCATTGCAATGCAATCTATTCCGACTGTATCATATTTTTTTATTTCCTCTGCAATCATTATCTTACTTCCAACCCCATCTGTACATAGAACAAGTGCATATTCACCGAACTCTATCATTCCTGCGTAGTGTCCTCCTAGGGGTTTACCTATGCCTTTACGCGTATTTTTAAGATTCTTTATGATTTGTTTTATTGCCGTTTCTTCTTTGTCGATATCTACTCCACTTTCTTTATATGTCATTTTTTTCAATTTTATCATCCTTTAAGTTGAGTATATTTAATTGGTATTGCAATGACTATGATAAACTTTTTTTATTTAATGGTGTTCTTTGTTAAATAAAGCTTATAAATAATAAGAGATAAATAATAAATAGGAACAGGATATGAATAAGAAATTTATTGCAATTACAGTATTTATTATAGTTTTGATTCCTCTTTTCTCAGGATGTGTTGAAAAAAAGAGTCCTATTAATAAAAAACCAGTTGTAGAAATTTCTTATCCAGATGATTCTTCCTCTGTTTCCAAAATTGTTACAATTTCTGGTACTGCTAGTGATCCAAATGGTGATAATACAATAAAAATGGTTGAAATTTATTTTAATGATACTTGGCATGAGGCTAGTGGTACAATTAAATGGAGTTATGATTGGGATACATATAAATTAAAGAATGGATTGTATGAGATTGCAGTTAGGGCATGGGATGGTAATCTTTATTCTGGAGTTGAAGAACTTGTTGTATCTGTTAATAACCCTAATGTTTTAGAATCTGAATCCCATAAATGGGCTATTTTTACTTTTGTTGGTAATTTTCCTGAGAATAATGAAAGTAAACTAGGAAATGGGGGTTTTTATCTATCTGAAGAAATGGCTTCCTATCTAGTTGAAGAAAAAGGTTATCCCACTTCAAACATCTATATTCTTTTTGATGACGGATGGATTAGAAATGATAACGGTTTTGGAGAACGATTAAAAACTCTTCAGGAGCGTTTTCACAGATATGATTTTTTCTATGGAGCTGCTACAAAAAATAATTTTATATCTGTTGTAAATGAGGTAGTTGAAGAAGCTAATAATTTTAAAGATAGTGAAGTATTTTTATGGCTTTCAGGTCACGGTTGTGGTGATAATGAAAATACATTTACCGGAGGTAAAATTTTTGAGAGAAGCTCGATTTATCTATGGGACAATATTTTAACTGATAAGGAATTAGGTATTTTACTTCAAAATCTTAAATCTGAAGAGACCTGTGTTTTTGTTGATGCTTGCTATAGTGGTGGTTTTGCAGATAAAACCATTTTTAATATTCCTGAATTATTTTTGTATAATTCGGGTATACCTAAGAAAGGAAGGGTAGTAATATCTAGTGCTAGTAAGTTTAGACTTGGGTATGCTAACTTAGAAAAAGGACCCTTGTTTACAATTTTGTGGTACACTGGTTTGATATCTGGCGAGGCAGATGGTTTTAGATCTGGTTTTTTAAATCGGGGTAAATCAAGTAAACTAGATATGTTTAAGGATGGCAAAGTATCTGTTGAAGAAGCATTCTTTTATGCAAAACATCTTCTTAGAAATGACAAAACTTTGGAAGATTTCAACAAAATGAAACCTCAGATTAGTGATAGATACCCTAGATTTGGTTTGATTTTAAATAACAAAGGTCTGATTTTAGGTTAAATCGGTTTTAATAATATAAAACAAAAAATTTATATATATTGCTTATTATATATTTGTATTATAGTATATTTATTAAACAAAAGCAAAAACTTAATAAAGTTATAAATATACTTATAAACATAGATATATAAAATAAAGTTAGATAAAAATCAAGGTGATTAAATGAATCTTAAGAAAAATGACAAGATAATAGCTGTTGTTGGAGTAATTATTTTAGTAGTAGCTGCGATTGGTATAGTATTATACTCTCAAGAAGATGAAACCGTTCCTATTCAACCACCTGAAGAAGAAAAAACTTTTTTTGAAGTAAAAGTAGAAGAAAATGATCTTTCTGAGCCAAAAACTTTATCATTTGGTAAAAAATCTTTCAGACTACGTAAAGAAAGTATTGTACAGCAAGGAGAATTTTATACTTTACCTCAATTAGATGATTTAAAAAGCATCAAATCTGTTAAGTTTAATATCTCTTATACAGATAACAAAGTTAAAGGATTATTTGGTCTTTTGTGGAAAAACGTTGGAAAAGATACATTGGATGTTACAATTAAAGACCCTGATGGAACAAAAGAGTCAATAAAGCAAATCAAAGGATCAGGAAAAGCATCTATTGAATTTGCGGTCAATCCTATGATCGATTGTTCTCCAATTGAATCTGAATCCATGTCAGAAGCACAAGACATACTTAAATCTAGAATAAAAGATAATGGAATGAAATGGCAGGATCAATCTTTTGCATTAAGTGCTACTCATAAGGTAGGAGAAATACTACGTCCATTGCTTAGAGTTAGAGAAAGATTTGATACTGATAGTTTTGACGTTGATATAATCTACACTTATTACGATTACAGCTTAGAAGATTCTGGAAATGAAGATGTAAATGATGAAATTTCAGAGGAAAACACTGATTTTGATCATAACGTTGGAGAATTCTATTCACAGCTAAGCTACGGCAAAGCAATGATATAAAAATAAATTTTCAATATCTTTTTTTAATTTTTTAAATCTTAAAACGGAGTAAGGCTGCAATACCACCTATTCCTTCTAATTTTTTACCTGCATCATGCATTGAGTTTATTATTGTGAAATCGCTTTTTGTTTCTTTTGCGATTTCAAGTAATTCTTCACCTTTTTTTGTTCTAACAATTGTATCGTTAATCAAAAGATTTTCAACTGCTCCATTTTTTAGAACATGACATACATCTTTTTTACCATATGTTGCTAGACCATTCTTTTTAATTTCTGAAAATAGTTTTTCTACTAAATCTGTTTCAACTACAACTCTGTTTTCTTTAGTTATCTGTTTAACTACACCTGTTTTTATTGCTTCATGGACTCCATTCATGCCAGCATGTCCTGTAGGATTGATATGAACTTTTTCAAATAATGATGGTTCTTTTTCTCGTCCATATTCAACGAAATGCTCTCTAGTAAAACCTGGTCCAACAACTACTAATGCAGTATTTTTTGTCATATTGTTCTTTACTATTGATAGAACCTCACCAAAATATTCTTTTGTTGTGTCTTTTGATTGGTCTTCATACATCTTTCCAGATCGCTTTGAATCAACATCTGTTATCTGTTGTATACCGCTCTGTCTGAGAACAGCTATTGTTGCAGTGTCATCATCAAGTGAAACAAAAAGAACAAGTGGTTTTTTACTTTGTTTTACTGCTTCATCAAGTCTTTTGAGTTGATGGTGTTTCCACTTTTCTTTAATGATACTTATTTTATTCATTTTTTCTGCATCAACATTTATAGTATGAAAAGAACCTAAATCCTGTGGTGCCTCTTCTATTGTTCCATGTATTCTTAGTCTGTCTGAAAACTCATGAAATTTTATTTCACTGACTCTTAAACCGATCTTCATTCGTTTTTTCTCTGATTTTTTTGATCTTATTTTATCGTCTTTTTTTTCATCTGTTCTAAAAGTTACAGCTCGAACTAAATCTCCCTCATCAATAATGTTATAGAGATGCCAGATATCATCAAGATTTTCAGGAATGACTTTTATCTCATTGTGTTTTAAATCTTTAAATGGTATCTTCATTTTAATTCCACTCCATAGGTATCTATAATTTCTGCACCACCTGGTGGAAGAACTTTACTAATATTTTCAACAGATGTATTAAAAATCTTTGATAGTTTTTTTGATATATCGTTTTTCTTATGGGGTCCAGGATTTAAAATAACATATTTATCTGATTTATTTTTTACAGCTGAAACTGGACCGCCCATGATCTTTCTTGTTTTATCAATCTCAATTTCGCCTACAGCTGTTTCCAATTTACACTTATTATAATTTCTTTTACCGCGAATTATAAATGCACCTTTTGGAACAAATTCACCACTCTGCGGTGTCTTACTTACCTGTTCAGGATTAACCCAGTAAGCTTCGGCTTCAGCAAATTGTTTCCATGCTTTACTGTAGCTTGCTGCAAAGATACATGCTTCTTCAAGTGTTTTATTGTCAATTTCTAGTTTTTTATCAAAAGGATCTTTATTTTTTATAATAACACTTGGTGCTCCACTGATATTTGCATGTGCATATCTATCATTTTTATCAAGATATTTTTTTACTACTAGATCGTTTGTTTTAGCATCTCTACCTGATACTACAATGTTTCCATTGGAACTAATGAACCATCTGTATTTTTCAAACCAGAATGTTTTTTCTTTTTCTTCTTTTTTTCTTTGTTTTTTTTCCTCAATTTTTCCCTCTTCTTTTTCTATCTGTTTCTTTGCATTTTTGATTTTATCATGTGTTTTTTTTAGAGCTTTTTCTGCACCATGAAGTTTACTTTTTAGTTTTTTATTTTCATTATATGCTTTTTCAGCATTTTCAGAAACTGTTTTTCTAAAATCCAGATTTATCTCTGACTCTACATTTTTTGTATCTTTAAGTTTTAAAACTAGTTTATTTTTATTTGGACTAAATTCTTTTACAAAATCTATTCCATTGATTTTTTTGATATGTTCTTTTTTATCTTTTAATTGGAGTATCTTTTTTATTTGGTTTAATACTGTTTCAATTTTTTGATAGTGAAGATATATTAAATCTCCTTTGTGTTTTTTTTCTCCTATTTTTTTACTAGTTTTTTCTATTGCATTTTCCTGTTGGTTTTTTTGCCTATCAAGTTTACCTAGCTTTTCATCAAATCTCTTTTCTTTTTTATCTTGTTTTTTTGTTTTTTCTTCTTTATATATAAAAGTTTCAAGTCCTCTTATTAAGCTTTCAATTTCCTTTAGTTCATACTCTTTATAAGTTTGAAATTTGAAAGGTATTATATCAATAATTTTTTTGTCTTTTTTTACTAAAAATTGCTTGAATTTCTTTTCTTCGAATTTTTCAAGGAATTTTTGTAAAGTCTCATATATTTTTTTTATTTGCCCAGTTGTAATATTTTCTATATTTGTGTTTTTATCAATATTTCCCATTGAACATATTTCTTCAGATATAAATCCACTGAGATTTAGGTTAACCGCAAGGGTTCTTACTATGTCTTTATCGCTTTTTTTTATGAGTTCTTCAGTTTCTTTGAGTGTTAATTTAAATGGATTGATCTGTGAAGGAGGTGAAACGTAGGGTTCTCTTCCTTTTAATTTTCTATGAGCCCAAGCCTGTCTTATTAAAGGATATATGATTTTCCCCTCAGGATTGATAAGTATGATGTTTCCATCTGAAAAAAACTCGATAACTAATGTGTAGGTTCCATCTTTTCTTGATATTTCAATTTTTAGTATTCTATCAAACTCATGTTGTTTTATATCTGTGATTCTTCCGTTTTGCAGGTATTTTCTTAGGGTCATTGCAAAAACACTAGGCCTTTTTGGAGTCTCTAGATCTTTATTTGTAATGCAGATAAATTCGCCGTTTTTTATGTAGATGCTCTCTCTTTTTTTGTTCTTGATATTTCTAAATCTAATAAGTATTTCATTTTTTGAGAGTTGGTATATTTTATCTACATAACTACCTAGTATCTCTCGGGTCTCGTATGCGATTACATAGATATCAAATGAAGTAATTTGTCTGTTCATCTTCCAAATGAAGTAATGAAAGACAGTATAAAAAAATACTTTTATAAAAAAATAAGAGAGGGGATGGGAGAGGGATGCATGTTAAATGTGATAAATCGAAAATTATATGGCAGAAATGCCAGATGATCCTGGCATTATCCCCCGTATCTCACGTCAATCTAATAAAACGTAGATGTTTACTGCTTTATATATCTAAAGAAGAGGGGTAATTGAAAGTATTCGCTTTGGTTTGTCTAAAAGGTTGGCTTTTTTTGTTATTTTGACAAATTGGCAAATTTAATACATAAACTTAAATATGATGATTAATAGAGTATAACCTAAGTTGGTAGGTAAGGTGAGTTAATGAGGAAATATAATTTGATTAAAAAAAGCATCTCATGCATAACAATTATTATGTTAATCTTCTCAATTTTTAATAGTTTATATATAATTACTGGTAAAGCTATTGATGAAAACAACGAAAATAATCTTTTAAATGAAAACAATACAAATTCAACTAAAAATGAAACAACAAATCAAAATGAAACTGATAATATCCTACCTAACCAACAAACTAACAATACAGGTTCAAATAGCACACAAGAAGGGTCAGATGATGATACCAATTCCACAATTCATTTTAACGAATCAAATGAAACAGAAAATCTTCCAGAAAATGACAATGAAACTATTGATGATGATTTTCAAATGGAGAATTTCGAAGATATTTCCTTAGAAACAAACATAAATGATATAGTTTCTAATAATATCTATTCATCTCCTTTAGAACTTTCTGCAAATGGAGATTCAAATCTAGATAGTGTAAAACTAATGTATCGATATTCAAGTGATAATGTAAATTGGATACATCAAGAAAACAAAAAAATAGGTGAAATAAGAAAAATAAATGATGTCAATGACGAATGGACAAAAATTAATTTTTGGAATACATATGTAAGTCCTGTAATAGTAAGTACATATAACTTAAAAGCCTCATCAGACAATGAAGCTGTTGTAAGAATCTCAAATGTTACAAGTATAAACTGTGATATAAAGATACAAAATCCAGGTGACAGTAATGAAGTTACAGCTGGAGATATATATCTAGTTATAATCGAAGAAGGAGTACATGAACTAGAAGATGGCACAAAAATTGAAGCACATCGATACTACGAATCCTCTACATCATCAAAAAGTAGTTGGGTAACTGGAACTAAACAAAATTATCATCATACTTACCAAAAACCAATAGTTTTAGGACAAGTTATGAGTGCAAACAACTCAGAATGGTCAGCATTCTGGTGTTCAAACGGACAGAGGTCTTCTCCACCTTCATCATCTGATCTTTATACCTGTAAACACGTTGGTGAAGATACAAACACAGATAGAAACGAAGAATTAATTGGATATATTGTTATCGAATCAGGATCTGGAAGTATAAACGGAATTGATTTTCAAGCTGGATTAGGTCAAGATTCAATATGCGGAGTAAAAAATGATCCTCCATATAAATATGCTTTAGATGATTCCTACAGCTTTGGTATATCTACCTTAAATGCTATGGGCGGATCAGACGGAGGATGGTGTGTACTTTTCGGTGCTAATCCAATATCTGAAGATTTAAATATTGCAATCGATGAAGATACGATAAGTGATTCAGATAGAAAGCATACAACTGAACAAGTATCATACTTGGTTTTTTCAAAAAAAGGAAATATTACCAGCAATCAAAAAACTAGTTTTAAAGAATGGGGAAAACCAGGTCAGAACCCTGATGAAAATGCGCCATGGGCCTGGGATTTTGATTTTCCAGAAGGAATTGGCTACTATGAATTTTTTAGTTTAGGAATGCATAATTCAAATGTTGAAGAAGAACCTGAAAATGCTGATGTTAAATGTAGATATCTATTAGATTCCTATGTGAAAGATATAAAACCTTATAAACAAAAATCACCAGTTAAAAAAATATCAATAGAATCGCTTTCTTCATTTGATGATATCAGCTTATATTATCGATATTCAAATGATAACCTTACATGGTCATCTGATGAAACTTGGTGGGATAGTTCATTTTTAAAAAGAAGAGCAGTAAATATAAGATCAACAAGTAAAGATATCTCTGAAAATCATCCTATCTCTTTAAATATTACTTATGATGAAGATATGCAGTCTGATTTTGATGACCTTAGATTTGTTGATTATGATAGTAACAACCAACTAGATTACTGGATAGAAAATAAAAAAGATGGATCTTGGTGTAATGTATGGGTAAAAATCAAATCTGAAATAACTACTTTTGATAATACAATTTTATGGATCTATTATGGTAATGAAAATGTTGAAAGTGAAAGCGATGGTGAAGATACGTTTTTATTTTTTGATGATTTTAATTCAATAGATCTTGATTCCAAATGGCAAAATGATGCTAGCAACTATTCAATAAATGACAGCGTTATAAGGATTAATAAAGGTGCAGTAACACTTTCTTCAGAATTACCAATCAATCTTAACGACGGATACGTTCTTGAAGGAAAGATAATGTATCATAATATAGTTAGTAAGTATAGCGGTACTTTGTCTGCACAGTCCTCAAAATATACAAAAGGAAGTAACAGTGGTTCAGATGCAACCAGTTTATATATGAGACAAACAAACTCACAAAAAGTTTATAGATGGACTGGAACAGGCCTACAAAATGGATATGATTGTGGTAGCAGTGATGTATTTACATCAGAAGATGAAACATGGTATATTTTAGGATCTGAATTTTCAAGTAGTGGAGTAAATCTCACAAAAAATAGAATACAAACCGGATCATATGGTTGCGGTTGGAATAAGAACTTGTCTTATCTATCAATTGGTGCTTTTCACGGCTCTTCAAGCTATGATATACAGGATACAAGCTATGATTGGATAATTCTTAGAAGACATATTCCATCAGAACCGATTGTCAATATTGGTGAAGAAAAAACTAAAGACAATGGTTGGAAAAAATGGAACAGTCCAACTAATCCAGATACAAGCTCACCTTGGCAATTTGATTTTGATTTTTTAGAAAGCTCAGGATATTATGAGTTTTACAGTATTGGTACAAAAGATAATAATATGGAAGAAACACCAATTGATGCAGATGCAAAATGTAGTTATATGTTAGATTCAGCAGTAACTTCGATCAATCCATACAATCAAACATCAGAAAAAATAAATATTTCAGCTTTCCCATCATTTAGCTATAATAATGTAACACTTTTCTATCGTTTTTCAGATGATAATAAAACATAGGGTCCATATCCTAATTGGTGGAATAACAACTGGAATTACTACAAAAAAATAACAATTGATCACAATAAGATTGATAACGATCTAGAAAATTTCCCAATCTTAGTAAAAATTGATTCAGAGACAGCAGAAAAATGTGATAACGGAAATAGCATTCGTTTTATAGATGCAGATAATAAAACTGAATACTACTATGAAATAGAAAACTGGGATACAAATGAAGATAGCTATGTATGGGTTAATATCTCTCAAATTTCTTCAAGTTCAGATACTGTTTTTCTAATGTATTACAATAACTCAAAAGCACCAGATATACAAAATCCAGAAAAGGTCTGGGATTCAAACTTTAAGATGGTCCAACATTTAAATGAAAATAATGGTTTACGAAAGGATTCATCAATAAATAGTAATGACTGCAGTCCTGAAAATGGAGTCTTACATACAATAAATGGAAAAATAAATGGTGCAGATAGTTTTGATGGTGAAAATGATATTTTAATAGGGCCATCATCAAATGAACTTACTGGAGATTATATTCAAAAAATTACTATGTCAGCATGGATAAAATATGATACAATAGAAGATCTTGGGTATATTGCAAGCATTAAAAAAAGCTCAATTCAAAAGAATCTAATTTCTCTTTGTGCTGGTAATTTAAATGATGGAAGTCTTGGATTTGTAACAAGAAATTATGTTAACACTGAAGATGTCCCTCTGGAAAATAATGGCGGATATAATGATGGAAAATGGCATCATTTAGTGGCAGTAGTTGATGATTTATCTAGATCCCTATATATCGATGGAATTAAAATTGATTCTGATAATGAAGGAATGCAGGTTGTTAGAAATAATACAGCAGAATTCACAATAGGTGGTTTTTATAAAAACAGTGAAGATGATTATTTTAAAGGGCAAATCGATGAAATTCAAATATCAAATACTGCACGTAGTGACAATTTCATAAAAACAAGCTATGAAAACCAAAACAATCCATCTACGTTTTTAAAAATGGGTAGTGAGATCAAAAACAAGGATAATATTGACTGGACTGTTTACAAAACAGATCATAATTCAGATGATGGTTGGAACTGGACATTTGATTTTCCAAATGGATTTGGTCATTATGAGTTTTATAGTATCGGTAATGAACTTAACAAACCTATTGAAAATAGACCAGAATCTGCCGATGCTAGATGCCTATATAAAATATCAATTCAAGAAACCGAAGATGATGAAAATCAAGATGTAACTAGTAATGGTGTATCTGGTGGAAGTAGTGTAAATGTAGGTAATAAAGAAGAACAAAATGATGAAACACCCCTTAACAAAAAGCCTTACGCAGATCCATTTGCCACAGATCAATTCTATGCATATATTGGTGAAGAAATCTTGTTTGATGCATCAAATAGCTATGACCCTGATGGGGATATTATATCTTACAAATGGGGTTTTGGAGATGGAAAAGAAGGTAATGGAATAACTATTATGCATTCATATGTTAAAACAGGTGAATACTCAGTAAACCTAACTGTAACTGATCAAGAGGGTAAAAAAGATATTAGTATATTTACAATTTTAGTTCTTGAACCTAATATACCTTTACATAAACCAATTATTAATGGACCAAATAACACCAAAACAAACATAGATACTACTTTTAAGATATCAATACCTTACAGTGAAAATCATACTTATTATGTTGATTGGGGAGATGGTTCAAATAAAACTAATATTGAACTAAATCCAGACAAAGTTTTATATTCTATTAATCACAGCTACGAACTTGCTGGTAATTACACAGTTGTTGTTAGTGCAAATGATTCAGAGAATGCAACAACAAAAACTTCTTTTAATGTTGTTGTAAATTATCAAGGCCAAAAAACAAACAATATAGAAGAAGATAATTATCTAGGATTATCATTTTTGATAATTATCGTAATTATAATTGTTATAGCATTCTTGGTTCTAATTTTTCTTAAGAAAAAGAAACAAGGGAAAATAAGTAATCATTAATTTTTATTATGGGCCCGGCCGATTCTTACTGTTGCAACAGGAGAGAATTGTTCAGATTGTATTCCAATTTTGTTACAATTTAGACATTGGAATTTGTTCTTTTCTCACTAAAACCTTTCTTATTATTTTCTCTTTTTCTGAGGTGTAAATATGAGAGAATCCATTTATGAAAATATGACTAGATGTGAAAAAGAAGTTACTATTGTGTTGAAAGAATTGGGTATTATATGGAGATATGAGCAACCTGTTTTTGTTTGGGATGATAACAAAAGACCTAGAGTTTGGGCACCAGATTTTTATCTTAAACAATTTGGGGTTTATATTGAAGTTTGCGGTTCATCAAGTTTTGATTATGAATATAGGAGAAGAATCTTTAATAAAAATGGCCATAAAGTAATTTACTTACATTTATTTAAAGAATCTAAAAAGTGGAAACGCCATCTTATTCAATATTTAAGATTATTTTCCAATTACAATTATAGAGAATTAAGTAAAATAGAAGAGAAATTTAACCTAAATTAGTTAAATATCATATCTAAAATAACTTAATTACTAATTTTCTAACGATAATAGTATTCGTTAATATTTTAATTACAAAAAGCAGTAATACTTTATTACATTATTACTAATTTTTACGAAAAACGATATTAGACAATTTCTAAATTACTAAAATTTGTAATCATTCTTTATAAAATTACTGATTTTTTTAAAAAATAGTAATATTGATAGAAATCTTTATATGTTGTAGATGTAATTTTGTGATTATGGAGCCTTCGGAATTTAAAAATGAAAGAGCGGGTAAATTAAAATTAATTTCGGGAACTATTTTTCATTGTTTCGAACCAAATGAACTACCGTTTGAAATAAAATATTCTCCAAAATTAGTAAAATTAATTTCAGAAGCATCGTTAAGTCTTGGAAATCTTTCTGAGGCTGGAAGAAAACTACCAAATCCTCATTTATTAATAATGCCTTATCTTAGGAAAGAAGCAGTATTAAGTTCAAAAATTGAAGGTACCAAAACTACATTGTCAGAAGTCTTTATTCATGATGCTGAAAAAAAGGGTAAAAGAGATGACGATTTGCAGGAAGTAATGAATTATGTAGATGCTTTACAGTTTGGATTGGGGGAAGTTAACAAGAATAAAATTTCCGTTAATCTGGTAAAAGAAATTCATAAAATACTCCTTAGAGGAGTAAGAGGTGAAGATAAAGATCCCGGTGAATTTAAAAAAGATCTGAATTGGATTGGTACATCATATGATATTATGGAAGCAAAATTTGTTCCTTGTGGTCCTGAATCTGTAGAAAGATTAATGAAAAATCTAGTAAAATATTTAAATGAATATGAAACAGAATCTCCTTTGTTGAAGGTTGGCGTATCTCATTATCAATTTGAAACAATTCATCCATTTAGAGATGGTAATGGTAGATTAGGTCGACTTCTAATTATATTGTATTTATGTCAAGAAAAATTAATTGATCAACCGCTATTTTATATCAGTGCTTTTTTTGAAAAGTTTAGAGATGATTATGATGATTTATTGAAAAAGACAAGTACTTTGGGAGATTTAGAAGGTTGGCTAAGATTTTTTTTAACAGGTGTAAAAAAACAAGCTGATGACGCAGTTAATAGAGTTGAAAAAATGGAAGAACTTAGAGAAAAATATAGAAATATTTTATTGGAAGTATCTCAAAGTACAACTGTTCATCAAATTTTAGAATATCTGTTTGAGAATCCTTTTATCACAATTCCAGAAGTTAGAAATAGGCTCGGGTGTCATTATCCAAAAGCAAAATATAATGTCGAGATTTTGGTAAAAGCAGGAATTTTAAGAGAAATAGAGAGAGAAAAAGGAGAAAAATTATTTATCGCAGATGAAATTAATCAAATTCTAGAAATGTAATATTTTAAATCCTATTATTTGTTAATATTTCTGCGCAATCTATATATTGTTCACTTTCAACAATCTTATATTTTACAATGTCTCCAGGTTTAAGGGCGTTTTTTTCAAGGATGTTTTTTAAGGAGAAAAATAAGCTAAAATAAAACTACAGCGATAAGATATTTAAATCTAAATAGGTTAGTAAATAAAATTGTAAAATTTAGGGGGCAATATTATTGAAAAAAGAAAGCAAATTTGGCATAAAGCCAAAAAAACAGTTAACAATTGAAGAAAAACGCCGTAGCAAGATTTTATTTATTGATGCCTCATTTGAGTATGAAGAGGGAAAAGCCCAGAATTTTTTACGAGAAAAACATATTTCCAAAATTGTTGATGCTTTTGATTGTTTTTCAGATATTGATAAGTTTTGTAATGTTATTTCAATTGAAGATATCATTGAAAATGATTATAACTTAAATGTCTCACTTTATGTTGATACAAGTAATCCTGAACCCGATATTGATGTAAATGTTGTAAATAAGGATTTGAAAGGACTAATTGAGGCTCGTGAGAAGAGTTATAAAGAAATGCAGGGTTATTTGAAAGAGTTGGGTTATTG